>JAEEGN010000278.1 GCA_016280345.1 Selenomonadaceae bacterium
GAGCGCCTGCACCGGATGGCGCTGGGGAATCAGAGCGGCACTTTGTTTTCCGACCAGCTGAGCTCCATTGAGGATATCGCGCGGCGGATACCGTCCATGTTCCGGAATGGGCCGCGGCGCTGATGAGAAGGAGTTGTGGGATAGTGCGGCATGAACAGCGGACTCTCATTTGCCTGGGGGCCCTGTTTTCTTTTTTGTCCGCTCCGGCGATGGCTTTGGCGGCGCCAATCATTCCCCATGTCGACATCAACGTGGGGACGGCGAACAACCCGCAGGATGTGGCGACTTCCCTGCAACTTCTGGCGGCTTTGACAGTTCTGTCGCTGGCTCCGTCCATCATTATGATGACGACGGCCTTCGTCCGCATCGTAGTCGTCATAGGCCTTTTGCGGAACGCCCTTTCAACGCAGAACGTGCCGCCGAACCAGGTGGTCATTGCGCTGGCTCTGTTCCTGACATTTTATATCATGTCGCCTTATTGGAACGAGGCCAATGAAAATGGTATCCAGCCATACCTCGCGGGCCGCATCACCTATGAGGAAGCGTTGAAGAACACCGTCGCTCCCCTGCGGGAGTTTATGTTCAAGCAGACACGGGAGGCGGATTTGGCGCTGTTCGTCAATCTGTCCCAGGCGGAGCGTCCAAATACGCCGGAGGATGTCTCGACGTTCACGCTGATTCCGGCGTATGTGATCAGTGAACTTAAGACGGCATTTCAGATTGGCTTCATGATTTATATCCCGTTCATCGTCATTGATATGATTGTGGCCAGCACCCTGATGGGCATGGGCATGATGATGCTGCCGCCGGTCATGATCTCCATGCCATTCAAGATATTGCTTTTCGTCATGGTGGACGGCTGGCATCTCTTGATCAAGTCGCTGATTGTCAGCTTCAAGTAGGAGATGAGGAGATGTCCGGGGATTTCGTCGTACAGATTGGCCAGCAGGCGTTGGTCACGGTCCTTTTGGTTGCGGCGCCAATGCTGGGGTTGGGGCTTATTGTGGGCCTCGCGGTCAGCATTTTTCAGACGACGACTTCTATCCAGGAGCAGACGTTGGCGTTCATTCCGAAGATCGTAGCGGTCTTCGTGGCAATCCTGGCCTTCGGGCCCTGGATGCTTCGGCTCATGGTGGAGTATGTGACGAATATTTTCGTGAATCTGCCGAGCTACATCGGGTGATTAGGGGAATAGGCCGTGGATCTGTTTGATTTGTTGCAGGGCCATGTGGCGGTTTTCCTGCTGATGCTGACGAGAATCAGCGGTCTTTTCATGGTATCGCCGTTTTTTGGCAGTCTTAACATCCCGGTGACGTTCCGGGCGGGGATTGCTTTGGCTTGCAGTGTTGCGCTGTTCCCGATGGTGGACGCCATGGGACCGGTGAAGGCGCCGCCCACGATCCTGGCATACACGGCAACGGTGCTGGGAGAACTCTTGATCGGCTGGCTGATTGGACTGGTGGCGTTCACTTCCTTCGCGGCTATCAATATGGCAGGAAAGCTCATGGACATGCAGGTGGGGTTTTCCATCGCCAATGTCATGGATCCCACTTCCGGTCAGCAGATGCCGCTCATCGGGAGTTTTCTTTATAATCTGACGTTGATTGTCTTTGTGGTGGCCAATGGCCATCACATGTTGTTGGCGGCCATCGTGGGCAGTTTCCAGGCGATTCCGCTCATGGGGCTTTCTATCGGCACCACGATGACGGAACTATTCACCCGTTATACGGTGGGGATTTTTCTCATGGGTGTCCAGATCGCTTTGCCGGTGACCTTCGGACTGCTCTTGACCAACGTGGGACTGGGCATCCTGGCCAGGACCATGCCCCAGCTCAATATCTTCGTTGTCGGCGTCCCGCTTCATATCCTCGTTGGCCTCTTTATCCTGATGATCGTGGTGCCGTTCTATGTCCTCTTTTTGGATGTGTTGTTCAATGAGATGTATGGAGATATATCGCTGGCCATCCAAGCCATGCACTAGACCGTTTACTTTCGATCTCCAGCTTTTCGCCGGCGAGAAGACGGAGGAGCCGACCTCCAAACGTTTGAGCGACGCCCGCAAGAAGGGCAATATTCCCCGCAGCCAGGAGATGAGCGGCGCCTTTGTCCTCATGGGAGGATTTTTGGCCATGCAGGCGCTGGGAGCGGGGATTTACGACGAGATCACCGCTTACACCGCGTATATCTTCAGCCATCTGAACGGGCCGATAAATACGGAATCCGTCATGCGGCTGTTTCTCGATATCATCGTGATCCTGGGAAAGACCGCGTTTCCCATCATGCTGATCATCATGTTTGTCGGCCTTTGCACAAATTTGATGCAGGTGGGGATCAACTTCACGACGGAGCCTTTGGGCTTCAAGTTGGAAAAGCTAAACCCGATTGCCGGTTTCGGCCGCCTCTTTTCCAAGCGGGCCTTGGTGGAGCTCGTGAAGTCGCTGTTCAAGATTGCCGTTATCGGCACTTTTATCTATTCGTATCTCAAGGATCAAATCGGCCAAATGCCGAATCTCCTGTACCTTGACCTCAAGGCCAGCCTGCCGATGATTGCAGATGTCATTTTCGGCTTGGCGTATAAGGTCTTGGCCATCTATTTCGTGATGTCGCTGTTGGATTTCTGGTACCAGAAATGGCAACACAAGCAAGGCCTCATGATGAGCAAGCAGGATATCAAGGAAGAATTCAAGCAGACAGAAGGCGATCCGCAGATCAAGGGAAAGATCAAGCAGAAACAGCGCCAGATGGCAATGCAGCGCATGATGCAGGAAGTCCCGAAAGCGGACGTCATCGTGACGAACCCGACGCATTATGCGGTTGCCCTTCGGTATCAGAAGGGAATGATTGCGCCGGAGGTCATAGCGAAGGGGCAGGATTATGTGGCCCTTCGGATTAAGGAGACCGCCCGGGCGGCCGGGGTGGCAATCGTGGAGAACAAGCCGTTGGCAAGAGCCCTTTACGCGGCCGTGGAGATTGGGGAACTTGTCCCCCAGGCGCTTTATAAGGCGGTGGCAGAGGTTCTGGCGTATGTTTACCGGCTCAAGCACCGGCGGTATGCTTGAAATGTGCTGAATTGATCTTCGAGTAAAAGATGAATCGAAGATGCGCGTGTTTCGCACGCAAGCGGTATGCCGGCCCGGGCTGGCCGGGGAGTCCACACAGAGGAGCAGGCAGAGGCTATGGCGAGAGAAGGCGCGGCGGCAGTTGGAGCCGGCGGAGTCATACAAAAATATAGCGACATCATCATCGCCGCAGTCATTATCACCATCGTCCTGATGATGATCATTCCGCTGCCGACGATGTTGCTGGACCTTCTGCTTTGCGTCAATATCACCATGTCCATCGTCATCATCATGATTACGATTTACAATCAGGAGGCGCTGGACCTTTCGGTGTTTCCCTCGCTGCTCCTGATCACAACACTGTTCCGCCTGGCGTTGAATATTTCTTCAACGCGTCTCATATTGTTGGAAGGGTATGCCGGCGAGGTCATTACCGCATTTGGCAATTTCGTTGTCGGTGGTAATGCTGTCGTCGGCTTCATTATGTTCGTCATCCTGGTCGCCATCAATTTCATCGTCATCACCAAGGGCGCCGAGCGCGTTTCGGAAGTGGCGGCCCGCTTCACGCTGGACGCGATGCCGGGCAAACAGATGGCCATCGATGCCGATCTCAACCAGGGAACCATTACCGACGCGGAGGCGGCCATCCGGCGCAAGAAGATCCAGCGCGAGGCGGACTTCTACGGGGCGATGGATGGTGCCTCGAAGTTCGTCAAAGGTGATTCCATCGCTTCCATCGTCATTACCATCATCAACATTGCCGGCGGTTTCGTCATCGGTATGCTCATGCGGAACATGAGCGCCCTGCAGGCGATCCAGACTTATACGCTGCTGACCGTAGGCGACGGACTTGTCGGCCAGATTCCGGCGCTGATGATTTCGACGGCCACCGGCATCATCGTCACCCGGGCGGCCTCGGACGGCGGTAACCTGGGTACCGATGTCGTTTCCCAGATGTTTCGGAACGCCCGCGTCTTTTTCATTGCCAGCAGCGTTTTAATCTTGTTGGCATTGGTACCGGGATTGCCGGGCATTCCTTTCGCCTGCCTGTCCATCATCACGGCGCTGATCGGTTACAGCCTGCGTCAGCAGGAAAAGGCGCCCACGGAGGAAGCGGCGGCGGCGGAAAAGGAAGCCAAGCAGAAGCAGGAGGCGACGAAGCCGGAAAATATCGTCTCGTTGCTACAGGTCGATCCGATGGAGCTCGAGATTGGTTACAGTTTGATTCCGCTCGTGGATACCGGTCAGGGCGGCGACCTGTTGGAACGTATCGTCATGATTCGTCGCCAGTGCGCGCTGGAGTTGGGTCTTGTGGTGCCGACGATCCGCATTCGTGATAATATTCAGATAAAACCTAACGCCTATATTATAAAATTAAAAGGAATTGAGATAGCGAAGGGCGAATTATTACTTGATCACTATCTGGCCATGAATTCGGGAACTGTTTTTGAGGAGGTTGCCGGCATCGAGACAACGGAGCCGGCCTTCGGTCTGCCCGCCCTCTGGATTACGGAGGCGCAGCGCGAGCAGGCGGAGCTGAACGGTTACACCGTGGTTGACGCGGTTTCCGTGTTGGCCACACATCTGACCGAGGTCATCAAGGCGCACGCCGACGAGATACTGGGACGCAAGGAGACGCAGGATCTCATCGAGAATCTCAAGAAAACGAACAGCACCTTGGTGGACGAGGTCATGCCCGAACTGGTGAATGTCGGCGAAATCCAGAAAGTCTTGGCAAATCTCCTTCGGGAGCGCATATCGATCCGCGACATGGCGACAATCTTCGAGGTGCTGGCGGATTACGGCCGGGCGACGAAGGACACGGATATCCTGACCGAGTATGTCCGGCATGCGATGGCTCGACAAATCACGCAGCAGAACCTGCAGAACAACGTGATTCCCTGTGTCACGCTGGACCCGGCCATCGAGAACCGCATTGCCGGCGCGGTACAACGTACGGATCGCGGCTCTTATGTCAGCCTGGATCCCGATACGATGCAGCGCCTGTTGACTTCGCTGAATACCGAGCTCAGTAAGCTGACGAATATGGGTTATCAGCCAATCGTGCTCACCAGCCCGGCGGTACGGCCGTACTTCCGTAAGCTGGTGGAGCGTTCCATCCAGGGCATCATCGTCCTTTCCCACGCGGAGATTGAGCAGAGTGTTGAGTTGCAGATACTTGGGGTGGTGAAAATCTAATTGAACATCAAGGTGTTTAAAGCGGCTGATCTGAAAGAGGCCATGGCCATGGTCAAAGACGAAATGGGCCGCGACGCTGTCATTCTGCATACGAAACGCTATCGCCAGGGTGGATTCCTCGGTTACAAGAGCAAGGAAGTCGTTGAGGTCACGGCAGCGGTGGATGATACGCCACGCCGTCCGCGCGTGAAACTGCCTGCGACGCAACGCCGGACGAAACCGGCACCACCGCCACCTCCGGCCCCGAAAGCGCCGCCCCCGGCTCCTCCGCGTCAGGTTCTGGCGCAGTATAAGACAGCCGGGACAGAAGCCGGTGTTTCAATGGCCCGGTCTGCGGATTTGGCAGCCCGACTGGAACAGGCACCGGCTGAGGCGGCCTTCATCCCCATGGAGACCGCGGCTCCGGCTTACGTTCCCCCCGTGGCCCCGCCGGCGTCCAAAGCGTCATCACCGGCGCCTCCTCCGGCTCCGGTTCGCCCGGTCATAGCGCCACCGCCCGCCTATGCGATGCCGCCTTCGGCGCCTGCCGCAGTGACGGCGGGAACGCGAATCATCAAGGCAACGCCGCCGTCTGGCTCGCTTTATCCGTCGACCGCGCCGGCCACGCCTCGCTCATCCAACGCTTCGGCAAAAGTCCTGAACAAGGCGGCTGAGGAAGCGCTGGAACAAAGCGACGAGAAGATTCAGGCGTTGGAAGACGAACTGGCGCAGATGCGCAAAATGTTGCGGCAAGTCATGAGCCAACCTCATAAAGAGGATGAAATCGTCACCCTGCAGGACGCGCTGAAGGCGCAGGAGGTCAGTGATCAGGTGATGCAGGACATCATCCGGAAGGTTCCTCCGGCGACTTTGCTGTTACCGCATGAATCTGAGGAAGCGCGTCAGGCACTCAGCGATTATCTGCACAGTTCTCTGAAGACCGGTGATGGCATCGGCCTCAAGGATGGCCGGCCGAAGATTGTCGCCTTGATCGGCACCACGGGTGTTGGCAAGACCACGACGATTGCCAAGATTGCGGCCCGTTTCGTGCTGGAGCGGGGCATCAGCGTAGCACTCATCACTGCGGATACCTATCGAATTTCCGCGGTGGATCAGTTGAAAACATATTCGGATATCATCGGCCTGCCGCTGGAAATCGTATATTCCGCGGCGGAGTTGAAACCGGCGCTGCGCAAACACCGGGGCAAGCAGCTGGTGCTTATCGATACCGCTGGGCGCAGCCAAAACAATGAATACCAGATGCAGGAACTGAAGGAGTTCCTGTCCGCTGATTCCTCGATCGAGAAGCATCTGGTGATGAGCGCGACAACGAAGGAACGCGACGCCGAGCGAATCCTGGACCGATTCTCGATCTGCAAGCCCGACCGGCTGTTGTTCACGAAGACGGATGAGACGGACAGCCTGGGGCTGATCGTGAACATTCTCTATGATCGGCGCATTGCCCTTTCCTACCTGACCAACGGGCAGAGCGTGCCGGACGATATCGAACCGGCCCGGGCGGAAACCTTGGCAAAGCTGTTATTGAGGTAAAGCGATTATGGATGATCAGGCAACGAGTCTCAGGAAGCTCGTGCAGGGGAAAAGTGAATACGCTGCGCCTGCTCCTGCGCCGAATGCCGGCGGGGAAATGGCCGGGGGGCGGACGATTCCAGCCGGGAATGCGTCTGTCGTTGCCCAGCCCTATACGGCTCCTCCGATTCGGCCGTTGCCAACCTTTCGGGCACCGCCGCCTCCTTCGATTCCGGCGTTTCAGCCGGCCTTCCAGAAGGAAGGAGACGCCCGCATCATTGCCGTTACCAGCGGCAAAGGGGGCGTCGGCAAGACGAATCTGACCGTCAACCTGGCCATCGCGCTGGGCCAGGAGGGAAAAAACGTCATCGTCATCGACGCGGATCTCGGCATGGCAAATGTTGACGTCGTCCTGGGCTCCGTTTCCAAATTTCATTTGATGCATCTCCTAAAAGATGATATTTCGTTAAATGATGTCTTGATTCATGGCCCATATGGTGTAAACTATATATCAGGAGGGTCGGCGATGGAGCGGGCGGTCGAGTTCACTCCGTTGGAGCGCCGGCGTCTCATGGACAAGCTCTCTGCCTGCGGCGAAATGGCGGATATCATCCTGATCGATACCGGGGCTGGAATCGGACGGAACGTCATGGATTTCATCCTGGCGGCGGACGAAGTGGTCTTGGTCACGACACCTGAACCCACGGCCCTGACTGATGCGTATGCGGTCATGAAGGCGTATAGCAATTATGCATCGAACAAGAATATGCGACTGGTCATCAATCGTGTGTATGATGAGTCGGAAAGTGCGGATGTCATCACCAAGCTGCAACGGACGGCGGACCGATTCCTGAAGATGCCGCTGGAATCGTTGGGGTCAATCTATGAGGACCGGAACGTGATGAACGCCGTTAAGCGGCAGGCGCCGCTGATGATTGCGTATCCGGATACGCTGGCGGCCCGGTGCGTGCAGTCGATTGCCAAGACCATGGTTTACGGCGGACAGCATGAGGTCCGATGGGGTTGGCGGGGTTTTCTGCAACGTCTGCTCAAATTCAAATAAATCCAAATCAATCAAAGGATGAAAGGGGTAGCTATGGCGGGTGATACCATAAATGCGGCATCCATATTGAAGGTTGGACAGCGCTTGGCGTTTTTCTCCGGCGGCGACGAGCAGTATTCGAGCCGTATCGAAGACATCACCCCCAATGCGCTCGTCGTGGCGATGCCGGTGGACAGTAAACGGCGTCCGGTAATCCCGATGAAGGGGGAGCACTTGTACGGTATGGCCTTGGCAGACCGTTGCCAGTACCGGTTCTTTTGCGTGTTCAAGGACAAAGGCCTTCAGAACAACCTCCCCTGTTGGTGGATTACCAAGCCGGATAAGGTCGAGCGCCACCAGAACCGGGAGTTCGTTCGCGTCCGGGTGAGCCTTCCCATTCAGGTCCAGGTTACGGATAAGGATGGCGGTTTCCTGCCGCCCCAGATGACACAGGTGATTGACATTAGCGGCAACGGCTTGTCCTTTTCCTTTGCGAACGCCGTCAAGGTCTCGTCCCAGGTCATCATGGAGCTCCGGAATCTGCCGAATATTGGCACGCTGCAGGTGATGGGGAAGGTCATGCGTTGCGACCGGATCGAACTGGCGGGGGACGGATTCATTTACCATGTCGGGGTGCGGATGATGAACCTGACGCGCCCGGTCAGGAATAAGCTGATCCGTTATATATTCGAGATACAGCGTCAGGAATTGGCAAAGGGATTGGATACGACAGGGGTGGCAAAATGATTCGAGTGATAATCGCCGACGATTCAGCGTTCATGCGCATGGTGTTGTCGGATCTGTTCAAGAAGCAGCCGGATTTCGAGGTTCTGGATACGGCGAAGAACGGCAAGGAAGCGGTGGAAAAGGTTCTCCGGCTGAAGCCTGATCTCTTGACGATGGATGTGAATATGCCGGTCATGGACGGCCTGCAGGCGCTGGAAGCCATCATGAAGGACTGCCCCACGCCGGTTGTGATGTGTAGTAGCTTGACCAAAGAGGGCGCAGATGCTACGATAAAGGCACTGGATCTCGGTGCAGTGGATTTCATCAGCAAAGCGGGCGGTTCCGTATCCAAGATTAATACAATCGAGGACGAGATACTCGAAAAATGCCGGGCGGCGGCGGCGGCCCGGGTGCGGCGACAGATTTCGGGACAAGCTGTGGCAGCGGAGTCCAAGCCGGCGGAACCGCCAACGCTCCGGCGCATTGAGTTTCCCAAGCGGCAAACAGTGCAGCTTCCGCAACGGCCCACGCTTACGCTGCAACCAAAACCGACGGCATCGCAAAGGCCAGCATCGCAAACACCGCCGTCGAGCCGGCCGCCCACTGGAATCAACCCTTGGGACAAACTGGTTGTCCTGGGGACTTCGACCGGTGGCCCAAAAGCACTTCAGACAGTCGTAACCAGGCTGCCGAAGAACCTTCCCTGCGGTGTCCTGATTGTCCAGCACATGCCTCCCGGGTTCACGAAGTCGCTGGCGGAACGGTTGGATGAAATTTCGCAGATTTCCGTGAAAGAAGCAGAAAATCATGATATCATAAAGGCGGGTCATGTGTACGTGGCGCCGGGGAATTATCATATGACGGTGGTAAACGGCGCCAGGGGAAAGGAGATTGTATTGAACCAGGATCCGCCGCTGGGAACCCTCCGGCCGGCGGCCGATGTCCTCTTCAAGTCAGCAGCATTTCTGGGACACAAGCTCGTTTCTGTCATCCTTACGGGGATGGGCTCGGACGGCGCGGTGGGAATGAAGGAAATCAAAAAGCATGGCGGCTATATCATCGCTGAGTCGGAGGCAACAGCCGTGGTTTACGGCATGCCGAAGGCTGTGGTCGAACAGGGGATAGCCGATGAGATATTGCCACTGCCGGAGGTTGCCGGCGCCATTGTAAGAGCGGTAAATCACTAAGGATGAAATAGGGGGAAGAAAAATGGACACGAATCAGTACATGGAAATGTTTTTGGAGGAGTCGCGGGAGCATTTGGATTCATTGGATGATGGCCTGATGACCCTGGAGAAAGATCCAGAAGAGCTTTCCATCCTGAACGACATCTTCCGCAATGCGCACACCCTGAAGGGCATGTCGGCGACGATGGGCTATACGAAGATCGCCGAGCTGACCCACGACATGGAAAACATCCTCGATTTACTGCGCCATGAGAAGATGGCTGTTACCGAGGACATCATCGACACCCTGCTCAAATGCGGTGATTCGTTGCGGCAGATGGTTGAGAGCATCGGCGAGGGCGGCCCGGAGGATGTGGTCGATATCAGCGAAGTGGCGGCGAAGCTGTCAGCGCTTGTCAATAGTGGCGGACAGGCTTCGGCAGCGCCCGCGGCGGCTCCGGCACCTGCTGCACCTGCTGCGGCACCGGCAGCACCAGCGGCTGCGGCACCGGCAGCGCCGAAGAGCAACGCGTTGGAATACTCTGATACGGATCGAGGCGTAATCAATCAGGCGCTGGACAGCGGCATGCGTGCTTATCATATCAAGGTTACGCTGGCCGAAGGGTGTATCCTGAAATCCGCTCGCTCGTATATGGTCATGAATACGCTGGATCAGATGGGCGAAGTCGTCAAATCGGTGCCGCCGACGGAGGACCTGGAGCAGGAGAAATTCGATCAGTCCTTTGATGTCGTCGTGGTGACGGATTCAGAGCCCAAGGCGGTGGAGGATGCAATCCTGGCCATTTCTGAGGTCGATTCGGCTGAAGTGATGGATGTTGCGGAGGAACTCAAGGCCGAGGAAGCGCCGGCTGCTGCAGCGTCCGAGGCGGCTCCTGCGGCTTCACCGGCTCCGACAGCGGCGCCGCCCGTGCCGGTCACGCATACGGCTCCAGCCAAGGCAGACGATAAGAAAGCGATGGCGGCTGCTGCGAAGGCTAACGAGAAGAAGCTCAAGAGCGGCCAGTCGGTGCGGGTGGATATCGAAAAACTGGATACCCTTCTGAACCTGGTAGGTGAGCTTGTCATCAACAAGGTGCGTTTGGAGCAGATTGGCATCACGCACCGGCTGACGGAACTCACGGAGACGCTGGAGCAGATGGACCGCGTCACGACCGACCTTCAGACGGTGGTCATGAAGGTCCGCATGGTTCCGGTCGGACAGGTATTCAACCGCTTCCCGCGCATGGTGCGCGATTTGGCGAAGGAACTCAACAAGGAAATCAATCTGAGAATCGAAGGTGAAGAGACGGAACTTGACCGTACCGTCATCGACGAGATCGGCGATCCGCTGATGCACCTTTTGCGTAATTCTCTCGATCACGGTGTGGAGCACCCGGACGACCGCGAAGCGAAAGGCAAGCCGCGGGCCGGTGATGTCGGGCTCATTGCCCGCCACGAGGGCAACAACGTCGTCATCATGGTCACGGATGACGGCAAGGGCATTGACGCCGACGTGATTCGCCGCAAGGCCATCGAAAAGGGCATGATTACCCAGGATGAGGCCGATAACATCAACGACGCTGACGCGGTCCGGCTCATCTTCCTGCCGGGCTTCTCCACGGCGGAGAAGATCACCGACGTTTCCGGCCGCGGCGTGGGCATGGACGTCGTGCGGAGCAAGATCGAGACGTTGGGCGGCCATGTTGATGTCGAGACGAAGATCGACGAGGGCAGCGTATTCAAGATCAAGTTGCCGCTGACGCTGGCAATCATCCAGGCCCTCATGGTCAAGGTAGCGGAGGAAATGTACGCGATTCCGCTGGGCTCCATCGACAGTACCATCAACATCACGCAGGAAGATATCAAGACCGTCAAGAACAAGGAGGTCATCGTCCTGCGCGGGCAGATCATTCCCATCATCCGCCTCGGCGATATCCTCAGCGTGCCGCGGGAAAATGGCGAGGAGAACGACGATATCTTTGTGGTCGTCGTCCATATCGGCGAGCGTAAGGCCGGTATCGTGGTCGACAATCTCATTGGCCAGCAGGAAATCGTTATCAAGACACTGGGCAAGCTTCTGGCCGGTCTCAAGGTCATTTCGGGAGCTACGGTGCTTGGCGACGGCCGCGTAGCGCTGATTCTCGATGTCAGCGCCTTGATGTGACAGGAAGGGAGACCTAGAGATGGCAAAAGCAGAAATCACGGGCCCGATTGAGGGCGAGGTTCAGGTTGTTGCTTTCAAGCTCCGCGACGAGGAGTATGGATTTGACATTCTCAACGTGAAAGAGATCAAAGGCTTGACGGATATCACGCGGGTTCCCTTCGCTTCCGATTTCATCAAGGGCGTCATCAACCTCCGCGGCAGTGTCCTGCCGGTCATCGACCTCAAGCGCCGGCTGGGCCTCCTCGATACGCCCTATACTTCGGATACTCGCATCGTCATCGTCAAGAGCGAGGACATCGAAGTGGGCATGATCGTGGATGCGGTGACGGAGGTCATCACCCTCGATACGGAGCATATCGAGGCGACCAAGACGGTTTCCGCCGGGGAGCGTAGCCAGTTCATCCGCGGCATCGGCAAGATGGACGACCGCCTTATCATCATGCTGAATCTCGACGAGATCGTCGGGGTTTCGGACGAGATAAAATAAGCTGAAGGAGAGGACAGACTATGTCGGATGATGTTTTAGAGCTGACGCCGATACAAATGGATGCCCTGCGCGAAATCGGCAACGTCGGCGCGGGTAATTCAGCGACGGCCCTGTCCCAGATCATCAATCACCGCATTGACATGAATGTACCGGAGGTTTCCATCGTTCCTCTGGGCGAGGTGCCAGACCTGGTGGGTGGGCCTGACGCAATGGTTGTGGGTGTCTTCCTGCGCGTTTATGGCTCCGCGCCGGGTAATATCCTCTTTCTTTTGCCGGCGCAGAGCGCATTCTATCTCGTCGATATGCTGATGGGCAAGAAGCATGGCGAGACGCAGAGCCTTGATTTCATGGACGAGTCGGCGCTGATGGAGATTGGCAATATCCTGTCGGGTGCGTACCTGAATGCCCTGTTCAACCTGACGAAACTGTCGCTTCTTCCTTCCATCCCGGCGCTGGCGATGGATATGGCGGGTGCAATCCTCAGCGTGGTGTTGATACAGCTTGGCCAGATGGGCGATCACGCTCTGGTCATCGAGACGGAATTCACCACCGATGAAGATGGAATCAAGGGACATTTCTTCCTGGTCCCGGATCCTGGTTCGCTGGATACGATTTTACGAGCTGTAGGAGTTGAATAAGATATGGCGGAACTGATTAAGGTCGGAATGGCTGATTACAAAGTCGGCCGCTCGCCCGCAACAATAATCAGCTACGGATTAGGCTCCTGCATCGGGGTGTCCCTGTACGACCCACAGACGAAAGTGGGCGGGCTCTTGCATATCATGCTGCCCGACAGCACCCAGTCGCGTTCTACGGATAATCCGGCGAAGTTCGCTGATACCGGGGTGCCTCTCCTGTTAAAGGACGTATTGGGCCTGGGGGCGGTCAAGTCCAGGCTGATAGCGAAGATGGCTGGCGGGGCACAGATGTTTGCCTTTGCCAAGGCGACGGATATCATGCGGGTCGGGTCCCGGAATGCGGACGCGGTCAGAGATCTCCTGAAGAAGCTGGGGATACGGTTGGTGGCGGAGGATACCGGCGGGAACTACGGACGGACGGTACAGATCAATCTGGAAAATGGAGTCTATACAGTAAAGACAATGGTCAAAGGCGAGAAGGAAATTTAAGTGGAAGAGCATCGCACGCCGGTGCCGGAGAGCAGCGCCGCGAAGGCGTCCCCGGCGCCGCGAGGAAGAGTTTCGCCAAAGCCTGCAGGGAAGAGGCCCCAGGAGCCATCCTCCCTTTCTTTGCGTTACGCAAAGGCCAGGGGTTTGATGCGGGACGGCGCGTTTCTGTTCAAAGTTGTGACGGCGCTGATTACTGGTCTTATCGCCTTTTTTGTCATTGTGATGGCGGGGCTGGGTGCCGAGCGCCAATCGGATATCGTGGTGAATCGTGCCATAGCTGGCTTCTGTGTGTCCGCTATGGTCATGTTTCTGGCCTGTTTCTGGCTGGATAAACGGGGAATCCCGCTCTATGTGAGCAAGCATGAGGAACTTCAAAACAGTTGGGTGAGCGAGCCGGACGATGACGAGGAGGAAGCGCTCTTAGCGGAGCTTGCCAAAAGGGAACTGGAGACCGAAGCCAAAGCGGCTGAGCCGGTGGCGGAGGAAGCAGCCGGGGAGCCCGAGGCGGAGATGGAGCCGGCGGCAGAAGCGCTGGAGAGTGCCGAGGAAGCGGAAGCCACTTTGGCGGCAGCGAATGAGGAAGACGGCTTTGCCCCGTTGGCGGATACGGCTGAACGCATAGAAGTACCGCGTTGAGGGCAGGTTAATGATGCTAAGGAAGGGGTGTCGTATCAGTGGCGATCGAGGAAAACGAGCAGGATATGGCATCGCTTTGGGACGCGTACAAGAAAAAGAATGATACCAAAGCCCGCGACGCGATTGTTGAGAAATATCTCCCGCTGGTCAACATCATTGCCGGCCGCGTTGCTATTAGTCTGCCGTCACATATCGAAAGGGACGATCTAATCAGCAGCGGTTTTTTTGGTTTGATGGATGCGGTCGAGCGGTACGACCCGCAAAGAAAGAATAAATTCGAGACATACGCCGGTGTCCGTATCCGCGGCGCCATGTTGGATTATCTGAGGTCGAGGGATTTCCTGCCGTCGTCGATCCGGCAGAAGGCCCGTGCCTATGAGAAGACCATGGGGCGTCTGGAGGAAGAGTTCGGCCGAAACGCCAGGGACGAGGAAGTTGCCGAGGCGATGGGGATGGAGCCGGAGGATCTGCGCCTGCTGCTGGCTCAGATCAACGCGGCGACGATCGTTCCGCTTGACGATTACGTCCGGACGGAGGATACGCAGGCTGCGGTGCCGGGACCGGCGGCCGCCATCGAAAAGAAAGAAATGCAGGGAATTCTGGCGCAGGCCATCGGCAAGTTACCGGAAAAGGAAAAACAGGTGGTTGCGCTTTATTATTACGACGAGCTGACTATGCGGGAAATCAGCATGGTCATGCATTTGACTGAGGCGCGGGTGTGCCAGCTCCATACCAAGGCAATCTTCCGGCTGCGGGGGCATCTGGCCCGGGCAAAAGCCAGCCTGGTAGATTGATTCGCAAGGGGGGATTCTCATGGACGACAACGAGAAAATGGCAGAGGTTGGAGGACGTGAGTCCGGCTACCTTTTTGAGTTCCGTTCTGACGGCGTGTTCCTGACCGTTTACCCGAATGAGGGAGAGGGCATCCTGTTCGAGTTGTCGGATATGCGGCAGATCTTGCGGGAGTACGGCGTTATTGATTATGATATGGATCTTCTGGCGCGTGTCGTCCGAAAAGCGGACGGCATGCCATACCGTCTGGCGGAACATTTCGAGGCTTCGGTCGTGCCGACTTCCATGCCTGAGCTTGAAACGGAGGTGTTCGGGGACGAATCTTCGGCGAATGAAATCCAGGATATGAAATTCACGATTGACGTCAGTAAGGACCGGATGAAGGTTACGGTCCGCATCGAACGTCAGCCGAAGATGCGGCCGCCGACGTCGGCGGCAATCCTGGAGGCTTTGGCGTCGCGCCGGATCGTTTACGGCATCGAGCATGAGGCCATTGAGAAGGGCGTAGGGCGAGGGACAGAGTTCATCGCTGCCCGGGGCACTCCGCCGGAAGCAGGCAAGGACGCCAAGATCATCCGCCATTTCAGCATGGCGGATAAGAACAAGCCAGCGATGGGCGCCTATGGCCGCGTCGATTTCAAGAACATGAACCTGTTTGTCCTGGCGAAGAAGGGACAGGTGCTGGTCACACGGGAGCCCCATACACTTGGGACGCCGGGCAAGACGGTTTTCGGGGACGAGGTCAAGGCGAAACCAGGTAAACCGAAGCCGATGCCGACCGGCAAGAATGTCGAATTGAAGGATGATAATACGCTGGTGGCCGCCATCGACGGCCAGATTATCGATTCGGGCACCAAGGTCAGCATTGATCCCCAGCTCGTTATCAAGGGCGATATCGGAGCCAAGACCGGCAACATCGATTTTGACGGCGCGGTGGAGATTGGCGGCGATGTGCAGCCGGGTTTCCGAGTCAAGGCTACCGGGGATGTCCGGATCAAAGGCGTGGTCAATGGGGCCATGGTGAAGGGATACAACGTCAATATCGATGGTGGTGTCCAAGGTATGAACCGGGGCGTCATCATGGCGGAGGAGACAGTGCGTGCTCTTTTCGTTGAGAATGGCAAGGTTGAGGCAGGCGGCGATATACTCATCGAGGACGTGGCACTTCATTCGGATTTGCGTGCTGGCCGTCTCCTTGCCATCGAGGGGAAGCGCGGGCTGGTTACGGGCGGCTATCTGGCGGCGGGTGAGGAAGTCCGGGCAAAAACGATCGGTAATCAAGCGTTGGTCGCGACCCGGATTGTTGTCGGTGTGAACCCGATGCTCCAACGCCAGTACCAACAGGCCTGCAAGGAATACGCTGAGGCGAAAAAGAAGCTGGCACAGCTCACGAAGGCCCTTAATACGCTGGGAAAAATTGATATTTCCCGTCTGCCTCCGCACCGGGCAGCGCAAATCACGGAGATGACACGATCCCAGTTCCCGTTGGCCGGCAAGGTGGAACGGGACGAGAAGCTGATTCGTGAGCTGGAGGAACAGATCGCGCATATGCAGGTGGGAAAGGTACGGGTATCCGACAAGATTTACCCGGGGGCGCGGATCATTATCAATTCCGTCATCAAGAATGTCCAGGAAGAGTTGCAGCA
>JAEEGN010000279.1 GCA_016280345.1 Selenomonadaceae bacterium
GCCGAGGAGCGTCGGCAGCAGCGTCACCGAGAGCTGCCACATGGCCGTTTCCTGGGAGGCCGACAGCACCTTCGTCTGATAGCCCGACCATTTCGTGAAGAAGTCCGCCTCGTCGCCGTTCGCCTTGATGGTCTCGATCATGCGGAGGCCGTTCATGGCAACGCCGTAGGCTTTGCCCGCGTCCTGCTGGATTCGCATGTTGAGGTCGGTCAGGTGCCGCCGCATGGCCAGAAACATGATCAATCCGACGGAACTGAAGGCGACGCCGATGAGCGTCAACGTCACGTTGTACTGCAAAAGTAGCAGCAGATAAAAGATGGCCACCAGAAGGTCCAGAACCGCCGTGGCCGCCGGCCCGGAAAGCACACCCACGATGGATTCGTTGAAGCCGACGCGGCCCGCCACTTCCGCCGCGTACCGCTGATGGAAGAACTGCATCGGCAGACGCAGCAGGTGCCAGAAATAACTCGACGAATCGGCCAGCGTCAGCTTGCGCTGCCACGCCGTCAGCACCACGGCCCGAAGCCAGCTTATAACGCCGGTGATAATGAAGGAAAACGTCATGGCGAGACAGAAGTTGAACATCCAGTCCGGGTGCTTGCGCGTCAGGATGTCGTCCATGAAAATCTGGCTCATCACCGGAGCGGCGAGGCCGGGAATGATGGCGCAGAGCTCCAGGATCAAAATGAAGACAGCCGCCCATTTGTCCTCACGAAGCTTTTTCCAGATATCAGCGAAGACGTTGTACCGCTTGCCCTCCTTCACGAAATCTTCCCCCGGCCGCACGCGGAGCGCCACGCCGGTATAGGAAGTACGGAACTCGTCCAGCGGCACCGTGCGCTGCCCCATGGCCGGATCGTTCAGATAGGCGCAGCCGTTTTTGATGCCCTCCAACACCACGAAATGATTGAACTCCCAGTGGATGATCAGGGGAAAGGGCTTTTTGGGGAGCAGCTTCAGGATGTCGCCGGCCGTCCAGCGGTAGCCGTCGGCGACGCAATGACGTCCCCGGGCCGCCCGGAGAACGCATCTCGCCTTGGAGCCGTCGCGGTTCACGCCGCACTCCTGCCGCAGCATCTCCAGCGGAACCCAGAGCCCGTAGTAGGCGAGGACCATCGCCAGCGCCGCCGCGCCGCACTCCGTGGCCTCCATCTGGAGCACCGTCGGGACCTTCACCCGGGCGCCGTCGTCGCGGGAAAACAGCCCGGCGATCTTGTCTGTCACGCTCATAGGCTCACCTGTTCCTCAGCCATTGGCTGAGCTTGTAAAAGACCTTCGAGATGGGCGGCTTGCGCTCGATGATGATGCTGCCGGTGCAGAAGCTGCCCGCCGTGATGGGCTTGTGCTCGCCGATGGAGGAGGTCCAGAGATAGCCGGACTCCGAGGAATCGTCCTTCACCAGGTCAAAGGAGACCGCCATCACCGCGCTCTTCTCCGCCGAGAGGATCCACTGGGCCAGCTGATCGTTGCCGAGCCGCTTCTGCATCGCCTGCACGGAGACCGGATACTGCGAGACGGAGCGCACCGTACCCAGCAGGCTGCCCGTCTGCGAGACATCCACGCCGTTCGGCGCCAGCTGGATCGTCATGCCCGGCTTGATGCGCTTGCCCTTGTCCACGGGAACGTAGAGGACGCCCTTGAGGTCCTTGCCGCCGCCCGCGACCCGGAGCGTGCAGATGGGCGTGCCGCCCCCGACCGTCGCCCCTTCCGTCACCAGGATCTCGTCCACGGTTCCGTCATGGCTGCTGGTGATGTACTCCGAAGCGTTTTTCTGGCTGCGGCGCATATCGAACTCCTGCACGCGGTTCATGGCGTCGCGGCCGCTGGTGGCCAGCTCCGGCCCGTACTGCGCCATGCGCGTCGCCGCGCTCTCCTGCGCCTGCTCGATATGGGCGATGCGATCGCCTTTTTTCACCTGATCGCCGTTATGGACATAAATCTTGTCCAGCTTCCCGCCGGAAAGGGACGTCACGTTCACGACGCCGCTGGGGTCCATGATCAGCCCCATGCCGTCCGCCTTCACCGTGAAGGCGCCGAAAATCGACCAGAGGACGACAGCGAACAGCATCACCGCCACCGCGATCAGCCCCATCCAACTGATGGGCGCGGTAATCGGCAGTACCGTGTCGAGCTTTTCCGGGGAGCGCATCTTGTCGAGGGCTTCCTGGCTGAATATGTTCTTGTCCTTCGCGTAGCGTTCCGCCGCGCCGCCGTTCTCCGCCATCAGCCTTCACCGCCCTTTGGGTTCTTCCCTTTCGCGTCCTCTTCGATGGAAACCTCCACGCGCATATCGTCGTCAAGGCCCTCAAAGCTCTCCGTGACGACGGCATCTCCCTCGGCGAGCCCCGACAGGATCTCGATGTACTTCCCGTCGTTCGCCCCGGTCGTCACCTCCCGCCGCCGGATTTTGCCGTCGGCCTCCACGACAAAGACCTCGCTGTGGGAGGCGTCTGTCATCGCCGCCAGCGGCACGGCCAGGCACGCGTAGTCCCGCCCCGCCTGCATGGTAACGCCGTTGTAGGTCAAGGGCTCCAGCACCCGGGCACGGTTGTCGATCTCGCAGACCACCCGGCGCATCCCGGCGGGCTCGGTGACCGGCGGCGTGATTTCCTTCAGCGTCGCGATGATCTTTTCCCCGCGGCCGAGATTGCCCGCCGCGTACTCCGTATCGTAGGCCTTTTTCATCGACTGCGCCTGGAAATGCAGCGTCATCGCGTCCCCCACCGTAAGATGACGGGTATCCTTGTCCTCCAGCGTCACCGCGAACCGCAGCCGGTCAAAATCCCCCACGAGGGCCAGCGGCGTCCCGCCCTGCACATAGGAACCCTCGCGGTGGTAAATCAGGAGCACATTGCCGTCCACCGGGGAAATCACGTTCTGGCGCCCCTCCTGGACCACATACTGCGCCCGCTGCGCCTCCGCCTCGGCCAGCGCCTCCTGCGCCGCCGCGTACTGCGCCCCGGCCTCCTCGTACTTCTCCTGCGAAGTCGCCTCCTTTGCCATCAGACGCTCCTGCCGGTGGTAGGTATTGGCGGCCTGGGCCAGCGCCGCCTCGGCGCGACGGACGGTGGCATTGGCCTGCTGGATCTGCAGCGGGATCTGGTCGTTTTCGAGCCGCATCAGCATATCGCCCTTGCGTACATGGCTGTTCTTGGCGACGTACATCTCGATGATGCGCCCCTCGACAAGGGCCACGGCGTCGGCCATATTCTCGCTGTACAGCCGTGCCGCGTCTATCTCCACCAGCGGACGCAGCCCGCGCCTTTCCGCCCGCGCCCCGGTCAGCGTCAGCACCCGCTCGTCCATGCGCCGGGCAATCTGCTTCTCGTCGCTGACGTTCAGCCAGGTGCCGTAAACCACCAGCGCCACCGCCAGCGCCAGGATCACCACGATACCGATAAAGAAGAACCGTTTCATCCGTACCCTTCCCCCTATACCATCCTGCGGGCAATCATCATGTCCATGCAGTGCTCATGCGGAATCCCGGCGCTGTCGCAATCGAAGACGGATTCCTCGCACAGCTCAAGCTTCCAGTCCTCCCGATAATGGGAAAACAGTTCCCCCGACTGCCAGTAGAATTCCTTGCCAACTTCCCAGTCCGGCGCGGTCTCAATGAAGCTCTTCTCGACGAAGGTGTCGAAGACGTTCAGCCCACCCACCGCCGTATGCTCGCGGAACTGGCGCATCACCCGCTCCCGATTCCTCGGCGGCACGTATTCCAGCACGTCGGTGGAATAAATGATATCATAGGCGCCGGCCAGCTCATGACGCAAAAGGTCGGCCTGAAAGAAATCAACCTGGACGCCCGCCGCCTGCGCCAGCCTCCGCCCCTTTTCCGGGCCGCTCGCCGCGATGTCGAAGGCGGTGACGTGGTACCCGTTCCGGGCGAAGAAAACGGCCGCCTGCCCCTCGCCGCAGCCCACATCCAGGAGGCGGAGGGGCCGTTCCGGCGGCATCAGACGCAGCACCTCATGGGCCAGCCGGTTAATCTTTCTGCCCCAGTAGAGCCCTTCTTGCTGATACTTGCCCTCGTAGTGCGTGGTGTACGTTTCATATCCCAACAGGTAATCGGTACTGACGCCAAAAAACGCGGCGATTCTCGTGAGCACGCCGACGCTCGGCTCGATCTCGCCCTTCTCCCAGTTCGAGACGGTCTGGCGGGAAAGCGCCAGCTCCTTCGCCATCGCACTTTGGGTGATCCGGCGCTCCTTCCGAAGCAGCGCGAGACGGGCGGAAAAATCGCTCATGACCCTTCACCTCCCGTTCCCTGCTCTGTCGGAAACACAGCCCTCATGGCGCCCCATCCGCCCGAAGACACGAATAATAAATGTATTAGACAAAAACACCCGGATATGTTAAATATTTTTGACATATCCGGGTGCGAACGCCCCTTTGCCTTATTCGCTGTTTTTTCCCGCCATCCCCTTTGGAAGACACGCATATCCATCACGTCCTCTATCACAAAGCCTTCGAGCCATGCGGCCTGGACTCTTTTCCGTGCCTGAAGTTGCCCGCAGCCGCCCGGCGAGGGGCACGTTAGCCCCGGGGAAAGCCGCTGCCTGTCTGTACCCCTCTCGATTGTTTATTTTACCACATATTTCAAGGAGATAGCAAGAAATACATGTATCCTGCCCTTTTTCCATGCCCCCGGGACGGCGTCCCGCCGCAAGACACTCCAAAAAAACGGAAGCGGTGATTCGTCGCCGTCTTCCATCGTCTTTTGCATCGCCTTTCTCCTTCTCACCGCTTGACAAAGTCGCGCCCGTCGTCTATTATTTATGAGAATCATTTTCAGGTAAAGAGAGGGACGAACATGAAACGAAACGTCTTCCAAGAATTTTTGCACCGCGTTTTGCAGAACTGCGCGAAGCCGGAAGGACTACTGGGAAAACTGATGGTTTCCCTGATGAACGCGACGCATACGCCGGTGGCACAATGGGGACTCTCCCATCTGGATCTGGCACCGGACGCTGTGGTCATTGATCTGGGATGCGGCGGCGGCAGCAACGTCTCGGCTATGCTTGCCGCGTGCCCTGACGGACACGTGACGGGGCTGGACTACTCGTCTGTCAGCGTCGCCGCCTCAAAGAAGAAGAACGCCGCCGCAATCCATGCGGGCCGATGCCGGATCGTGGAGGGGAACGTGGCCGCCCTGCCCTTTCCCGACGAATCCTTCGACGTGGCCACCGCCTTTGAGACTGTCTATTTCTGGCCGGACAATTCCTTTCCCGACGTCCACCGCATCCTAAAGCCCGGCGGCGAGTTCCTGATCGTCTGCGAAGCGGACGGCTCCTGCCCCTCGGATGAAACGTGGCCCCAACTCATCGACGGCATGAAGTTGCTCTCCCGGGACCATCTCGTTGACGCGCTGGAGAAGGCCGGTTTCCGCGAAGTCCAAACCGACCGCAGGCCCGTCATGAACGAAACGGGACGCTGGCTCTGCGTACGCGCCAGGAAATGATTGCCTATCCCCATCCATCTCCCTGACCATTCGCGACGAAATCCCGGACTCTTGCTTTCGCTGAAAACGGGGGTGTCCATGTACCAATCTGATATCCTGCTCTCTCTCCTCATCCCTTTTCTGGGGACTTGTTTCGGCGCGGCCGGTGTGTTCTTTTTGCGCCGGGAACTCCCAATTGGTGCCCGGAGGGGGCTGACCGGTTTCGCCTCCGGCGTCATGGTTGCGGCCTCGGTCTGGAGCCTCCTGATCCCCGCGATGGAGGCGAACGCTGCCATGGGCAGCCTCGCATTCCTGCCGTCCGTCGCCGGCTTTTGGGGCGGCACGCTCTTCCTGCTGTTGCTCGACCGCCTCATACCGCACCTGCACATGGACACGGATGAGGCGGAGGGGCTGCCGGTCCGCCTGCCCCGGACGGCCATGCTGCTGCTGGCCGTGACCCTGCACAATATCCCGGAGGGGATGGCCGTAGGCGTCATGCTGGCGGGACTGGCGGAGGGCTTCTCCCGGGTGACGCCAGGGGCCGCGCTGGCGCTTTCGCTCGGCATCGCCATCCAGAACTTTCCTGAGGGCGCTATCATTTCCCTGCCCCTCCGCGCCGGAGGGGCAAGCCGGTTCCGCTCCTTTTTCGCCGGCGTACTATCCGGCGCCGTGGAGCCGGTCGGCGGGGCGCTCACCATTCTGGCCTCCAGCCTGATCGTCCCGGCGCTTCCCTATTTCCTGAGCTTCGCCGCCGGCGCTATGATGTACGTGGTCGTAGAGGAGCTGATTCCGGAGATGTCGGCCGGGCCGCATTCCGATATCGGCGTCGTCTGCTTCTCCACCGGCTTTACGGTCATGATGGCCCTTGATACCGCGCTGGGCTGACGCCGGCGCCCGTCGCTCCCTAAAAGCATGAATCATCGCCGGCAAAAACGCGCCCGCCAAATCCCGGCGGGCGCGTTTTGTCAACCCGAAAACCGGCTCCTGTTCCGTTACCGCCCAGGCATATCACCAAACCTTCACCATGCCAGAGCCTTCCCTGCCCCCCGACCACGACTATTTTCCCGCTTGACAGCGCGCCCTTCGTTTCCTATATTGACAGTAGTGAATCCTGACAGCGCGCTTTCCGCGACGGCGCCCCGAAGCGGTTGCGCGGCACAAGAACAAGGGGGGAAGATTGGAATGTCCGTTTACAAGTGCAGAATCTGCGGCTTCATCTTCGACGAAGCGAAAGAAGGGCGGCGGCTTTCGGAGCTTGACGCCTGTCCGGTCTGCAAGCAGCCTGTGGAAAACTTCGAGAAAATCGTGGACGCGGAACAAAGCGCGCCCGCCCCGGCCGGGAGTGCCCCGGGCTACGATGCCCGCTTCGCCCGGAACGATCCATCGGTCCGCTACATGGACGAGATTCACCAGATGGCGACCAGCGGCAAGAGTCTTTCCGGCGCCATGGGAACGCTGATGCCGGTGACGGGCTGGGACGAGCTCCTGTTTTTGGGCGCGCAGCTCAACCCGGCGCCGCTGGACGACGACGCGCCAGTGGAAACCCGGACGGTGATCGGAAAGCACGCGAAGCAGCCGATGGTGCTGGAAAGCCCTGTCTACATCTCCCACATGTCCTTCGGGGCCCTGTCCCGGGAGGCAAAAATCGCCCTGTCGAAGGGCTCGGCGCTGGCAAGGACCGCCATGTGCAGCGGCGAGGGCGGCATTCTGCCGGAAGAACGCGCCGCCGCCTACAAATACATCTTCGAGTACATCCCGAACAAGTACAGCGTCACCGACGAAAACCTCCGGGCCGCCGACGCCATCGAGATCAAGATCGGACAGGGCACGAAGCCGGGCATGGGCGGCCATCTGCCGGGCGAGAAAGTGACGCCGGAAATCGCGGCGCTGCGGGGCAAGAAGCCCGGCGAGGACGTGCAGAGCCCAAGCAAATTCCCGGAGATCAATTCCCAGGAAGACTTGAAAGCGATGGTGGACGAATTGCGGACGCGCTCCGGCGGACGGCCCATCGGCGTGAAGATCGCCGCCGGGCACATCGAGGCCGACCTCTCGCATTGCGTGTACGCGGCGCCGGACTTCATCACCATCGACGGGCGCGGCGGCGCCACCGGATCCAGCCCGCTGCTGTTGCGGGAAGCGACCACCGTACCGACGCTGTTCGCGCTGACCCGGGCCCGCCGGTTCCTCGACGCGGCCGGCTCCGATATCGCCCTTGTCATCACCGGCGGCCTCAGGGTATCGTCGGACTTCGCGAAAGCACTGGCCCTGGGCGCCGACGCCGTGGCCATCGCCAGCGCCGCGCTGATAGCCGCCGCCTGTCAGCAGTATCGCGTCTGCGGCACCGGCAATTGTCCGGTGGGAATCGCCACGCAGAATCCCGAGCTGCGCGCCCGTCTTGACGTAGAGGCCGCCGCGCAGCGGGTGGCGAATTTCCTCAACGTGTCGCTGGCCGAACTGAAAACCTTCGCCCGCGTCACCGGCCACGCTTCCGTCCACGGCCTCGACCGCACCGATCTCGTGGCGCTGCGCCGTGAAATCGCCGACGCCGTAGGCGTTCCCTTCGCCGGGGACGCGTCCCCCGACGCCCGGCGACAAGCGACGTCACCAGATACGAAAGGAGCGAAACCCACGATGAAATTCAAATGCAAGATTTGCGGAGAAATCTTTGACGCCCCCAACGCCGCCGTGGCGGTCTGTCCGCGCTGCAAAGCGACGGGAAACAACCTGGAGCCGCTTGACGCCGCGCCGGCAAACAGGTACGCGGGGACGCAGACGGAAAAAAACCTCGAAGCCGCTTTCGCCGGGGAATCCGGGGCGCGGAACAAATACACCTACTTCGCGTCGGTGGCGAAGAAGGAAGGCTATGAGCAGATCGCGGCGCTCTTTTTGAAGACGGCGGACAACGAGAAGGAACACGCGAAGATGTGGTTCAGGGAGCTGAACGGCGTCGGCAATACCGCCGAAAATCTGGCTGCCGCCGCCGACGGCGAAAACTTCGAATGGACGGATATGTACGACGGCTTCGCGAAAACGGCAGACAACGAGGGGTTTCCGGAACTGGCGGCGAAGTTCCGCATGGTGGCCGCCATTGAGAAGCACCACGAAGAACGCTACCGCGCGCTCTTGAAGAACGTGAAGATACAGGAAGTCTTCCGAAAGAGCGAGGTCAAGGTCTGGGAATGCCGGAACTGCGGCCATATCGTCGTGGGCACCGACGCTCCGGAACTCTGCCCGGTCTGCGCCCATCCGCAATCGTTCTTTGAGATCAACGCCGAGAATTATTGATTCCATCCCATGCCCCTCGGGGCAGGAATCCGGTTGACAAAGCGAATCTCCCCCAACAAAAAATGAAGTTGCCTATATTTTTGTCGGGGGGGTTTTCGGACTTCATCCGCCGCGGGCCGCAACGAAATCCTTGCGGTACAGCACTGCCGGCTGGCGCATACCCTGCCGGAAACATGGTTTTTATTTTTTCGTTTGACACACTTATGACACATTGCGCCGCTATACTACAGACAACGAAAACAAAACCACATATTACAGGAGGTTGACGCAAATGAAGAAAATGATTTTGGCAGTCATGGCGGCGATGGTGGTTTCAACGGCAGGCACGGCGCTGGCGGCAACGCCGGATTACGGCTACTGCCGGGATGGCGCGCCCCGCATCGAGACGAATTTCGCTTACTGCGGCGGCGGGCATCACGGAGAAGGCCACGGCGGTTATGGACATGGCGGCGGGTACTGCTACGACAACGGGAACAACGAAGGCTGATCGGAAAAGGGCGTCGGGGAAAAACCGGCGCCCTTTTTACGTCGCGCCTCCGCCATACGGTTTATCCGGTTTCTTCGGCTTGTCTGTCATGCCGTTGAAGTCCGCCGCGACGCGATAACCCTTCAGCGACAAAAAGCCTTTCGGAGAGGATTTGGCTCCCGCCGAAAGGCTTTTTCCTGTCCGTATTCTTTTGGATGAATGGGCGTATTGTCACGCCCAGCAACAGGGATCGCCCCGTCGTCTCATCGTGCCAGCCCGGTGAAACGCCGACGGCCCCGCCTTTCTTCCGCCGCGCCGCAAGGTCGCCCATCAAGGTGCGCCGTTTTCTCCGGCGAGCGTCTTCACGCTGGCGAACAGCTTGATTTCCTTGCCCTCTTTGAAGGGCGCGATTCTGATGTCGATGGGCGTGATTTCGCCGTTGATCACGATGCGGTGCCGGCTGGTGAAGCTGCCCCGCTCCCGGATATCCCGCAGAACGTTTTCCCTGGTAAACCGTTCCAGGAAGGCCGGTAAATCCTCGGGATATGCAACCCGCCGGGAATTCTCGATCGTCTGCCGGAAGAAATCATCGCCTTCCTTTGGCGTACCGAGGGTGGCGAAATCGTCCGTGCTGGAGCATTCGATGAAATGTCCCGTTTCCGGATTGATCGTATAGAGCGTCAGATAGCCGCCGGAAAGCGCCATGACCCGAACCAGCGTCGCGTGCTCCTTTTTCAGTTCCTCATAATGGGCCCGCTGCCTCATCTGGGCGTCAATCACGCTGATGCCCAGGATGATCCGGTTGCTGTCCTGCTGCATCCGGGTGACTTTCATGTTGACGTACACCGGAGCACCGGTGTCCACGAGGCGATAGGTGGCCGTGAAAACGCCTTGCTCGTCCAGTGCCTTGACAATGTTCTCCTTGGAGAAGGCGGCGAAGAATATCTCCCGGTCCTCCTCATAGATGCGGTAGGCGTCCCGCTTACTGGACTCGAAGAAGTCCTCGCCGTGCCGCTCCACCGTCATCTCCTGCTTGCCCACCAGGGACCGGTACTCGACAAACTGATCCGTCTCCAGATTCACGACATAGATGTTGTAGTAGTCGGTGGCCAGCGCCCGGGCAATGTCCACGTAGGTCGCTTCATCGTCCGGACGCGAAATGAACAGCACTGCCACCGCCACCGCGGTGTTCCCCGTGACCGGATTCACGCCGATCCGCCGGGCAAAGGAATGGACGATGGAGCCATCCGCCATCTTTTCGTCGAAAAACGAGCGCATTCCCTGTACGCAGCAAGTCTGCACGACGTTGCGCATGAAGTCGCCGTCATGCTTATAGAACGACGTGCCCTTGCTGGACAGCTCGAAATGGAAGAACCGTTTGATGAACTCCCGGTAGGACGGATTGCTCCTCACGAAGCGGGCGCTGTCACCCTTGACTTCGATGATGCCGATGGGAAGCGTGTTGAAGGCGTTGTAAAACGCGTCCTTCTCTTCGTTGGCGATGGCGGCGAAGTCGAAGAGATTGATGCGGCCGATAGATTCATAGTAGGAAGATTCCTCGGGATTCTCGTACCCGTCCAGCTTATGGGCCTTGTGCCATTCCAGCACCTGGGAAAAGGGGAGCGGCTTGCTGAAATAATAGCCCTGCAGCTTCGAGCAGCCGTTTTCCTGAAGGAACCGCATCTGCTCCTCCGTCTCCACGCCTTCGCAGATCGTATCCACACCCAGGGCGATGGCCATCCGTATCAGCTCCGACAGGATGACTCTGCCGTTATGACTCTCGTCCAGCTTCCGCATGAAGCCCATATCGAATTTGAGCAGGTCGAACTTGATGCCCCGCAGCACGTCAAGGGAGGAATAGCCGCTGCCGAAGTCGTCCATCCACACGGGGAACCCGAGGGCCTGGAACCGCTCGACCTGCGTTTTCATGAAGTCGAAGTTGCTGCCGACCACACTTTCCGTAATCTCGATGCTGATGCGGTCGCGGGGGATTCCCGCCGCGTCCACGCGCTCCCTGACTTCCTCCACGATGTCGCAGGCATCGAAGTCGGAGCGGGAGAGATTGATGGAATGGGGAACTGTGTAAAGCCCCTCCGCTTCCTTCGTCCGGATGTCCTCCAGGACCCGCTCCAGCACGTAGAGGTCCAGCCGATAGATGAGCCCCGCGTCTTCGAGATAAGGTATGAACGAAAGCGGCGGCAGGAATCCCTTCACCGGGTCAATCCACCGCGCCAGCGCTTCCTCATCGCAGGCCCGGCCGTTCACCGCCCGGATGATGGGCTGGTAATACACCTGGATCCACTTCTCGGCGATGGCCCGGTCGAAATTCTCCAGGATGTACTGCTGCTTCTCGAGATTGTCCTGCAAATCCTGGCTGTAGTAATTGAAATTCGAGGCATAGCTTCCCTTGATGGCGTCGCAGGCCATCTTGGCCCTGTCATAGGCCGAGCTGACGGGAACGTCCCCCATCCGCTCCGGATAGATGCCGACGCAAACCGGCAACGCCTTTCCCTCATTCGTCCCCTGCCATCTCTTGAACAGGCGCCGCAGCATCTCCTCCAGCCCGTTCTCATCGGCCAGTACCGCGAAATGGTCGGCGCCGACGTGGCAGCAGTTCTCGTTGTGAAACAGGCTGCTCAGCAGCTTGGCGAAAAAGCGCAGCAGGCGATCGCCCTCGGAGAAGGTGTACTTGTTGTTGAAACGCTTCATCCCGAGGAGATTGATGTACAGGATGGCCGGCTGCGCCCCCGCCCCCCGCATGACTTTCCGCTCCGCCTCGGCCAGCTCGAAGAAATACGTCATGTTGGGGAGCCCGGTCAGATAGTCATAGCGGTTCGCCCTCAGGATGCTTTCCTCGCGCAGGGCGTTGCTCATGAACCGGTGGATCTCCGATCCGCTGCCGTCCTTGTATTCCCCTTCTTCCGTGTACCAGACATGCGCCACCCGGGCGCCTGTCTCGGTAATCACGTGCTCGGCGAGGGCATGGATGATCATATAACCCGCGGTACCGGGTTTCCTCGTCCGATAGACCGTCTCGTACCGGCCGTCCCCCGTGGCGAACTGCACGGCCGCGTCGGCAATCCGGGCGACGTCGTCGGGATGGACTTCCTTGTACATATCGTGGTCCATGTCATAGTACGCCTGAGCGCGGTCCTCGTAGCCGAACAACGCGCAGAACCCGTCGGAAAGGGCGAGGGTGACGACTTTCTTATCCACGTACTGATAGACAGCAAAGGGTTGCTTTAAGCCTTCCATGAAGGCCAAATGCTCTTTCGAAAATTCGTATCTTTCCATACGCCAAACGCCGCCCTCTCTGTCGTTTCCGCTTCGCACCGGCAAAACCCGTTTCCGGGAACGCCACCTCTTCACGTTTTTTTAATTAATATATAATTCGACATATATCTTCATTTTCCTGCCTCCGCGATTATGTATTTCTGTCCTTGGCGGACTTCTTATCGCCGGTTCATACGCCTTCCTCCGCCAGCTTTCTCTTCTCCGCGTAGGCCTTCGCCACGGTCAGCGCGAACTGCTGGCAGAAGAGGCCTGTCTCCGGCTGGAACGTCTCATTGTACAGTTCCGTGTTGGAGATGACGCGGATGCCCACGAACGGCACGCCGAACCTCTGGCAAACCACCGCGGCGGCGAACGTCTCCATCTCCTCGCAGGAGGAACCGGTCTGCTCGTAGAGGAACTGTATCCTCGCCATCTGGCGGTTCCAGCTGTTGCTGGTGGCCATCGTCCCCTGGATGACCCTGCCGTTCCGGTAGCCCTTCGCGCACTCCATGGCGACGGCCAGAAGCGTCGCGTCGGCGGGGATATAATGAGCTTCCCCGGTCACCGTCCCCATCGCTTCGTCATAGCGGTAAAACACCACGTGACGTCCGTCCGCCCCGCTTGCTTCCTGATGACTGATCCAGGCCGAGGCATCAAAGGAACGGGCGCCGACAACGATATCGCGGACGTGCAGCACCGGATTGTGGCCCCCGGCCGTCCCCTGGTTGATCACCGCTACCGGGTGGAACCGCTCGATGCCCAGCGCCGTGACGGCGGCGGCATTCGACATGCCCACGGACGTGACCGCGACCACCACGGGCGTTCCCTGGTAATCCCCGCTGACAAACCGCCAGCCGCCGATCCTTTCCTCCCGCGGATGCGCCAAAGCCTCGATCATCCACTCCGTCTCGACAGACATGGCGCCCTCGATCAGGACGGGACGCGACGCCTCCACCGTCAGCGGCAGCAGCCACCACAGCAGGACGAACAACAGCAGCCCCCGAAGTCTCATCAAACGCAACAAACCGATTGTCCTCTTTCTCATCATTCCGCCTTCCTTCCGGCAAGGAACCTTCCTCCCCCGCGTCCCTTCGCGGGTAAGACTGCTCCCTCCGTCACGGGGATTCATTCCCCCTGATTCCGTTTCCTTCATTGATTAGTTTACCATACTTTTCCCGAATCGTCATGCCTGCTGAATCATCGGCGACCAGCTGAAAAAGTTGGCGCTCGATTACCATGACGGATTATTGAGCCTCTAAGTTCAACCCCCGGAGGCGAGTTGCCTCCGGGGGCTTTTATGACCACTTCCACAAAAGAAAGACGCCGGAGAATAACCCCAGCGTTTTGCCCATACGAACGATTAACAAATCGGCATCACGCTTACTAATATCAATTCTTTTCGCCGCCGTCCCGGCCAGGGACATAATCCGCAGACGCACAAGAAAAACAAACGCCGCATCATCTTCTTACAGGCTCGCCATCCCAAGACAGGAAAGCAACCCTTTCCGGCCAATCCCGCCCGGCTCCGCCACCCCGTGCAAGGCGCTGTGCAGATTTGCCACTCAGTCTCTTCCCGCGTTTTGTATGGCAGGAAAGAGCCCCCGGCCATCATCACGATGTCCGGAGGTTCTTTCCTGTCAGCTTCGATGCTTATGCGAGCGCTCAATGTAAGGTGTTTCCCATCAGGCATGACAGGCGCCTTTGTGTGGGTGTTGTCCGGAGAATGGCAGGGATATTGCAGCAGAAAAGGAAGGCGTATTCCTGTTAATTCTGGGTTGCATTTGTAATTTACAAAAGAAACCAAAGGCGACACTGCAAAGTGCCGCCTTTGGATGCCCAAATTTTCGGAAAAGAAAATTGTCTCTCCATCAGAATGTGTGGCGAACAACCATGTCAAATAACCTATAAAGGCGGGTGTTGAAGGAAATCCCTCAACACCCGCCTTCTTGCTTTTCAAACAACATTCGAGGCGATTGCAACAAGTGTTATAAATATGATATAATTGGTAGGAATAATATTCGATTTAAGATATAGCAGAGGGGACCAATGTGACTAAACGAATCACGTCCTTGGAAGATATCGAAAAAACCGTGGAGGAGCAGGGATTCCTCCCTTTCTTCGCAAACGAAATAGCGGGTTTTTCTCTCGAAGAACGTATCGAAGGAAAATACTGGTTCACGGGCTTCGATGGATCGTGGAAGGCATGGGACTGGAAAGGACCGATTGCGCGAAGGAAAAACTGCGTCTATGGAAAACTGTTCAATAAGAAGGCTGGGTTTGTGAGCCGCGAGTGGTATCCCGACCTCGCCAACTGGCGGCGGGACGGCTACGACTTCGACGCGCTCTACGATGACGGCAAGGCGGCCTACGATGACAAGCTGGTCTATGACATGGTCGACCAGCGGGAAGATTCCATGCTGTCAAAGGAACTGAAAAAATTGGGTGGTTTTCGTAAAGGGGGGAAGAAAGGCTTTGACACCATCATTACCCGGCTGCAGATGGAATGTTACCTTGTTGTGGCGGACTTCACATACATGACGGATAAGAAAGGCAATCCGTACGGCTGGGGCGTGGCACGGTACGCCACACCGGAGAAGTTTTACGGTATGTCCTTCACGGAGGAGGTGTACCAAAAGAAACCTGAAAAATCGAGGGAGCGGCTGCTCACCCATTTCCGAAAGATATTGCCGCATGCGACGGAAAAGCAACTTTTGAAGCTGCTTGGGTAAAGAGCGGTTGGAAATCGGGCATGAGCAAAATTGAGAGATGACAGACGAACAACAGTTGATGGGAGGAAAAGATAATGGACGCAATTTTTACGCGCACAAGCGTACGCAACTATGAGGAACGTCCCGTGGAAGAGGAAAAAATCGAGAGAATATTACGGGCTGCAATGGCGGCACCTTCCGCGGTGAACCAGCAACCCTGGGAATTTTATGTGGTGACGAATAAGGAAGTATTGCAAAAACTCGCCAAAGCAAGCCCGTATACGGGGATGACAGCAAACGCCCCTGCGGCCATTGTGCTTTGTTCCCGTACGGAAAACGTTATCGTGCCGGAACTCGTCGATGTTGATATGGCCATCGCGACGGAAAATGTCCTGCTGGAGATTGAGGCGCAGGGATTGGGCGGCGTAATGCTCGGCATTGCACCGTTCAAAGATCGTATAAAAACGGTGGCTGAGGCTTTGGACTTGCCGCCGATTCTCTCAGCTTTTACGGTCGTGCCGTTCGGCTATCCTGAAAAAAAGAACCCGCAGCAAGATCGCTATGACGCGAAGCGGGTCCATTATGTGAGGTAGGCAAAGATATCAAATTGAGATAAGCGAATGAGAAAACGGGCATCGAGGCTTTTGATTCGTCTTCGATGCCCTTTTTTTTGCTCAACCTTCGTTGTTGTTTTCGTTGCCCCAGCAGTATCCGCCGCCATAACCACCGCCGCAGCCGTAGCCGCCGCGTCCTCCGCGACCGCCGCCGTAGTATCCGCCGCCGCAATGTGCGTAACTCACTTCATAGCACGGTGCGTTGTCCCGGCGGTCCACGACTCCCGGCGTTGCCGCCAGTGCCGTCCCCGTCGATCCGATTACCATTGCCGCCATAGCTGCCAACATCATTCTTTTCATTTTGTTCAACCTCCTGAAATATCGTTGTGTTGTTCTTCGTTGTCTGTAGTATATCTGGAGGTTGTGTCAAAAGTGTGTCGTGATGAAAATTTTTTCGCGGCAAATTGTCAAACCAAGTGCAACGATTTTGAATGATACACCTCAAATGGTGTTCTGTAGCCA
>JAEEGN010000280.1 GCA_016280345.1 Selenomonadaceae bacterium
TACATAAGCCCCGTTCGACTTGCATGTGTTAAGCACGCCGCCAGCGTTCGTCCTGAGCCAGGATCAAACTCTCCAATAAACTATCAGAGAGCCTCATGGCTCTTCTCATCTGCTTTGAGTTTCTTACTCTTGCTTTTTTCGGTCCGGGTAAACGTCGCCGTTCTCCCCGGCCCGCACATCTGGCTTGAATCAACAAATGATTCATTCTGCATTGTTCAGTTTTCAGGGAACACCACCGGCCCTCAGGCCAGCTTCTGTATTCTACCTTTTTTGTTTTCCTTTGTCAACTCTTTTTTTCTCCTTTTTTGCAGGATTTTTTGGAAAAACCTAAAATATACTATATATATATTGTTTTCGTTTTCATGGCCGCCGGAAATGCGGCGCCGCCCTGAACCATCGAGAGGAGGATTCCCATGATTTCCTTGCCGGACGAACCGCGTTACGCGCCGGAAACGCTCCTGAGCACGGTGCGTGACGAAGTCCAGCCGAAGACAGAAAAGCTCATCGTGGCTGGCATCGTGGACGGCGTAGTCACCGATCTCCAAACGCCGGTGGGCGACTACGCCTCGCTGCGTCTGGTGGAACTGACCAGCGAGGAGGGCCGCCCCATCTACCGCCGGTCGGTAGTGTTCCTTCTCATCATGGCGGCACGGGAACTTTTCCCGAATGCGGAGGTTACCGTGCGTTACAGCGCCAACAAGGGGCTCTTTTGCGACATCAGCATGGAGGGAGGGCCGAACGCCGACGTCGTGCGGCAAATCGAGGCGCGGATGCGGGCCATCGTGGAGGAGAACCGGCCCATCCGCAAGAAAGACCTGCTCCGGTCGGACGCGGCGCGGCTCTTTGCCGGTCCCCACAAGCGGCAGAATTCGAAGACGGCCCTCATCGAAGCCATGCCCCAGGAGCGCATCAGCGTCTATTTCTGCGGCGATTATTTCGACGACCTGCTGGGGCCCATGCTGGATTCCACCGGCCCGCTGGGGCAGTTTGAGCTGACGTATTCCGCCTCCGGCGTTCTGGTACGGACCCCGGCGGCGAGCGGGGCCCTGCCCCCCGAGGTCAAGCAGCCGAAGCTGCTCTCCGTCCTCTCGGAATCCAAGCGATGGGCGACCGTCCTGCACTGCAGTTACATTCCCGATCTGAACCGTTTCATCCGCGAAGGGCACGCGGGAGAGATCATCCGGGTTTCCGAGGCCCTGCACGAGAAAAGCATCGCCGGAATCGCCGACCGGATTGCCCGGGACATCAGCCGGATCCGGCTGGTGACCATCGCCGGGCCTTCCTCCTCCGGCAAGACTTCCTTTGCCCAACGCCTTCTGGTGCAGCTCCGCGTGACCGGGATCGATCCCATCTCGATCTCGGTGGACGACTACTACCGGAACCGGGCGGACACGCCGCTGCTGCCGAACGGGGAATACGATTACGAATGCCTGGACGCGCTCGACGTGGCGCTGCTGAACCGCCATCTGGCGGCGCTGCTGGCGGGAGAATCCGTCAAAATGCCGCGATACAATTTCATCACCGGCATGCGTGAGGACGAAGCCATCGGCCCGGTCGCCATCCGCCCGGAGCAGCCCATTATCATCGAAGGCATCCACGGGCTGAACGAGGCGCTGACGCCGGCGGTGCCCCGGTCGCAGAAGTTCAAGATCTACGTCAGTTCCCTGACCCATCTCAACATCGACGCCCACAACCGCATTCCCACCACAAACGCCCGGCTGCTCCGCCGGCTGGTCCGCGATTCCCAGTTCCGGGGCGCCGGGGCGCTCTTCACGCTGAAGAAATGGCCGGCGGTACGCGACGGTGAGGAGCGTTACATCTTCCCCTTCCAGGAGGACGCCGACGCCGTCTTCAATTCCGCCCTGCTTTACGAGCTGGCGGTGCTGAAGCGGTACGCCATACCGCTCTTGCAGCAGGTGAGCCCCAGCGTGCCCGAGTACACGAAGGCGCAGTCCCTGCTGGAATTCCTGCCCCATTTCGACCTCATCACCAACGAGGAGGAAATCCCGAACAATTCCATCCTGCGGGAATTCATCGGCCGCTCCTGCTTCTTCCGGAGCGACGGCAGCCTGAAGACGTAATCGTAAAATTGAGAAAGAAGGGAATGCCATGAGAAACGACAACGATATCCTGGAAGGCGTGCTGGCTGAATTTGAGAAGCTGGCGGCAATCCCCCGCCCCTCCGGCCAGGAAGAGGCCGTCAGCAATTATCTGAAAGAGGCGTTCGCGGCGTTGGGCTGCCCGGTGGTACAGGACACGGCGAACAACGTCATCGCCGACCTCGCCGCCTCGCCGGGCTTTGAGACGAAGCCCCTGACCATCCTGCAAAGCCACATGGATATGGTCTGCGTGGCGGAGGATGGCGTCCGCTACGATCCGGCCGCCGATCCCATCCGGCTGGTCCGGGACGCCGAAACCCTGCGGGCGGAGGGGACCAGCCTCGGCTCCGACGACGGCATCGGCATCGCCGAAATCCTCTGGCTCTTCCGGCACCCGCCGGAACCGCACGGGCCGCTGCGGGCCATCATCACCACCGACGAGGAATCCGGCATGAGCGGCGCCATCCTGCTCGACGCCAAACACGTCGCCGGCGCCGCTTACTATCTGAACCTCGATTCCGAGGAAGACGGCCTCCTGACGGTGGGCAGTGCCGGCAGCCTCGACGTCGAGTTTTCCCGTCCCATCCGCTGGCTTCCCTCCGTTTCGGGGCAGGCCTGGCGGCTCACGGTCTCGGGCCTTCTGGGCGGGCACTCCGGCGAGCGCATCAACGACGGCCGGGGCAACGCCATCCAGCTTCTGGCATCGCTGCTGCTGGATTTCGCGGCGGCGGATTTCCCGGTCGCCGTGGTCTCGCTCACCGGCGGCACCGCCCGCAACGCGATTCCCGCGTCGGCCGAAGCCGTCTTTCTTTCCCTGACGCCCGAAAAGGACCTCCGACAGGCGATCAAGCGGCGCGGGGACCGTTTCCTCGCCGCCTTCGGCTCGTCCGATCCCGGCCTCGTCCTGACGCTGACCCCGGCGGAAAAACCCTCGCGCATGATGACGCCCAGGGACTCCAAAGACATCGCCCGGCTCATCAGCGTCCTGCACAGCGGCGTTTTCGCCATGTCGCCGGCGCTCCCCGGCCTGGTGGAAACCTCCGCCAATCTGGGCCTGCTCCGCACGGAGGAGAACCGGGTCTGGTTCAGCTACTACCCCCGCTCCAGCCTCAACGAAAAGCTCACTGTCTTCCAGCGCAACTGCGCGCTTCTCGGCGAGCAGTTCGGCTGTCCCGCCCAGATCGGCGTCCCCAGCCCCGCCTGGCAGGAACGGCCGGGGAGCCGCCTTGCCAAGCTGATAGCGGCGGTCTATGAAGAACAGCGCGGGGAGAAAATGCGAATCGCCAGCATCCACGCCGGCCTCGAGAGCGGATTCATGCTGAAGAAGAATCACGGCCTCGACATCGTCTCTCTCGGCGTCACCACCCTCGACATCCACAGTCCCAAAGAGCGTCTGATTCTCGCCACCGTCGCCCCCCAGATACGCCTGATCGCCGAGACGCTGCGGCGAATCGCGGGGAAGGGGCAGACGCCGTTCTGATACCCCGCGAAAACAGAGCTGCCGCACGTTCCTGAAACGTGCGGCAGCTTTTTTGTCCATTTTTTCCGTTACGGTTCCATGGTTACGGGAAATCCCATGGCGTCGCTTATCGTGTTTCTTCTGTATTCCTTGGGAGAAACGCCGAATCGGTTTCTGAAGGCCGTAGAAAACTTGGCCGGGTTTGCATACCCGACTTTTGCGGCGATGGCGAAAACCGGGAGCGTCGTTACCCGAAGCAGCCGTTGTGCCTCCTGAAGCCGCATATTTTTCAGATATTGGTAAATCGGAATCCCGTAAACGCTTTTGAAGCCCCTCTTTAACGCCGTGGTTCCCATGCCCAACCGGGCTGCCAAGTCCTCGATCGTCAGATGCCGGGACAGATCGGCCGTCAGCAGCTTATGACCGGATTTGATAAGAACTACCAGACTTTTATTGATATAGGCTGGGGTATCGTTGGCCGCCGCATCGTCCATATTGCTGAGGAACAGCAGAAGCTCCATCACCTTAAATCTCAGCCGTGGGACGCTTTTTGCCCGGAATCCGTCCGCGATCGCCGTTTGAATCATTTCAAATTCAGCGGTGGGATGCAGGATAAAACGGCGGGGAACCGTTGCGGCAAGGGCCTGGAGCCTTTCCATACGGAACGACAGGTCCCGAATGAAATCCGTATGCTGCTGCAGGAACCACTTCACGTCCAGAAAAACACTGATACCATGATATCGTCCATCCGGGAATTCCCCATGAATCACTTTCCTTCCGGCGTAGCATACGGAAAAATTCCTGGCGGCAATCATGTAGCTGTATCGGTTGTTTTCCCTGCCTTCAAAGCGCCCATCCAGACAATAATTCATCTCGATGACGTTCTTATCCGGCTGCAAAAGATTTTTGCACCGGCGCATGCGCAGATCCACTTCGATTGCCTGAAGACTGGGGGAAAAAGTGCACGCTGTAATCGTACCGTCGCCGGTTTCATTTTCGATATGATAGCGGTCAAACCCGTCGCTGCTGTCAATGTATGTGAACGCGGCGTCAAATTTCCGTTTCCAATTGAAGGAACCCATCGCATCCAGCTCCTAACCTGCCATTTCCATAGCGGCCCGTATCTGCGGACGATAAACGACCGGCGGGCAAATCTATGATACCACAAACGGAATCGTTTGTGCCCGCAGCCCGGGACATAAACGAGAAAAATATGTCCGTTTGGATATATTTCGTCCGATTAGTCATTGTTAACCTTCCGGCGGATGGCTAGAATCGTAAAGGGACTTCTAAAAACCACTGCTTTGCCCGAATGCGGTTCAGCAACGGCTGATTGTACGGTATTCGTTCTTTACCGACATGCTGAAAACCGGGTTTTTGGACGTTGCCTTAAGAAGTTCAGTATGAATCGTATGGCATGGCATGAAATCCACAGCGTAAGGAGGGAACACGAAAGATCACAGGGACGTTTCATTGATTGCCGCCGGCAAATCTGCCCGGCATTCCTGCCGCAATGCCTCGACTGAACGACACAGAAAAGAACAGGACGTATGAGCAGGGCTGTTGCCGCTTCGCCGGTAATAGCTCAGGAAATGGGGAAGATGAAAATGAGATTACAGGGAAAGGCTTTACTGGCCTTCAATTTTCTATTGGCTTTGGCCTGCATTGTTGTCGGTTTACTTGGTTATTTCACGGCAGACCGGGGATTTGGCATTGCCCTGGAAGGAAAAGCCGTTCACGATTTGAATGAAATCAACGCTTTACTGGACGCCCGCTTTCCGGGGAACTGGGAATCCAAACCGGACGGGCTTTACAAAGGCGCCAAACGGTTCAACGACGACAACGCGCTTTTGGATGAATTGGGACAGCTTTCGGGAAACAACGTGACGCTGTTCAACCAGGATACGCGAATCGCGACGACTTTCAAGGACGCCAGCGGGAAACGCGCCACCGGGACGAAAGCGTCGGAGGCGATCATTTCCACCGTTCTTCGCGAAGGGAAATCCTTTTCCGGGTATGCGGAAGTCCTGGGAAATCGTTATCTGAGCGCGTACAAGCCGCTCAAAAATCAGAACGGGCAGGTTGTCGGCATTCTGTTCATGGGCATTCCCACGCAGGAACTTGATGAAATCCAGTCCGGTTTCATCCGGACAATCGCGGTCGCGATCCTGCTGCTGCTCGTCGCTATCGGCGCCCTTTCCTGGTTTGCCATCGGGCGGATCGTCAAACAGATCGCGGGCATCGTCGCCCACATGGGGGAGATGTCCCAGGGCAATTTGCGGCTGGAGCCGCTGGCGGTCACTTCCAGCGATGAAATCGGCCAGATATCGGATGCCTTTAACGCCATGCTGAATAATATCCGCGGATTGATCAGGCAGGTGGCCAACAGCACCGAACAGGTGGCGGCTTCCAGCGAAGAACTGACGGCCAGCTCACAACAGGCGGCGGAGGCGGCGACGCACGTTGCGCAGACCGTCATTGAGGTCGCGGGCGGTATGGAGAAGCAGCTTACCAGCGTCAATCAGGCAAAGCAAAACATCGACGCGGCATTCGTCGACATCAACACCATGACGGAAAAAGCGGCGACGGTCACGGAGAACACCGAGCAGATGGCCGACGCGGCGGACCACGGCGCCCAGCTCATGACGAACGCCATGGACAAGATGACGAGCATTGAACAGAGCGTGTCGAACTCGGCCGAGGTCGTCAGGAAGCTCGGCGAAAACTCGAAGCAGATCGGTCAGATTGTCGAAAGCATCTCCGCCATCGCCGATCAGACGAACCTGTTGGCGCTGAACGCCGCCATCGAAGCGGCTCGGGCCGGTGAAGCCGGGCGGGGTTTCTCCGTCGTGGCAGAGGAAGTCAGGAAGCTGGCGGAGCAGTCTCAGCAGTCGGCGGAAGAAATCAAGACCCGCATCACGGTCATTCAGGGCGACACCGAGGAAGCCGTTGTCGCCATGGAAGCGGGCACGAACGAGGTGGCACTCGGCACGCAGGCCATCCGGGAAGTGGGCGAGCAGTTCCAGGACATCACAATGCGGGTCGCGTCGATTAAGTTGGAAATGACCGAAATCAACCATGAAGTGCAGAAAGTCTCAAAAGGGATGCAGGACGTCGTGGGCGCGATGGATATCATCGACGAGGTGAGCCGTGCCACGTCGGATGAGACGCAGACCATTTCGGCGGCGGCGGAAGAACAATCCGCGTCCAGCGAAGAAATCGCGTCGGCGTCCCATTCACTGGCCGATCTCGCGACGGGCCTGCAAACGGCAACCGGCAAGTTCAAATTTTAGCGGCAGCGCTGTTTTCCGTCTGATCGTGCCGGAAGCCGCAGGCGTAATCAAAAAGCGTAACGAGCCGATAAAGGGGCTGTCCGGGAAGCGTGTGCTTCCCGGACAGCCCCGTCTTTTTCGCGTCTCTATATATCCCAGTGCAGCCCCGCCGTCGGCGGCGTGGCCTGGTCGATGCTCACGAGAATCCAGGAAACGTTCTCATGTTCCTGGTTGAAAGCCCGGTTCAGGGCCGGGCGGCAGCTTTCGGGCACGTCCATGGACTTCAGCGCCATTCGCATGAAATCCTTCGCCACCAGCGGCACGCCGCGTTCAGCGGCCAACTGCGCCTTGAAGCGGTAGCCGTAATAGAGATAGCTGTTGTGCAGCGCCGGGATATCCTCGTAGGCGGCGATGCGCTCATCGGCTTCCTTTTCCGCCCCGGCGCCGTCGCCCTTCTGGTGCAGCGTCATCCAGCGGTCCGCCCAGAGCTCCCCCCGCAGGATATACTTGTAGAGGAAATCCGTGGACTCCGCCAGCTCGATGGCCAGATTGACGTGGCGCAAGGCCTCGTCGAGTTCCTTCCGCTCCCGCTCGAGGGCGCTGAGCTTCTGCAGGGCGAAGACCTTTTCCTCCACCTCTTCGGCGTTCTCCTCGTCCACTTCGGCGGAAACCACCGAGCGAAGCAGCTCCAGCGCCTCGTCGGGGCGCCCGTACTCCTTCATCGCCAGGAAATGCCCCAGCCGGGCCCGGGCGTGCCAGTCGTCGAAGCCCCCGGCAAAGAGATGGGCCGGCGGCGGCTTCGGACCGTCGAGGACGAGATGCGTCAGTTCATGAAAATCAGCCGATGTCATTTATGTACCCTCCCAGAATCGTTTGAAGCGGCGCGCCCACGGTGATGATTCCAGGCGCAGCCCCTCCTGCGGATAGACGCCAATCGTCAGCGCGTTGATGAGCGGCCAGCGCTCCCCCAGCCGCCGCAGGAGCACCGCCGCCAGCAGCGTCAGCGCCACCACCGCCAGGTAAAAGGCCAGCGCCCGCGCTCCGGTCATGACCAGATTGCGCCGCTCCATCCCGAAGCCCAGCCAGGTGATGGCCACGGGATGCGCCAGATAGGCGAAATAGGAATGGCGCCCCAGAAACGACAGCACCGCCGCCAGCGGGGCCGGAAAGCGGTCGTCGGTGAAAAGCGCGAAGAAGAACAGCGACGCCGCCATGGTGTAGAGGATCCCCGCCGGCGAAAGCTGATGGGCGGTATTGATGGCCTCCACCGGCGTGTAGCCGCGCACCGCCAGCAGCCAGTAATACTGCGCCAGCAACGCCAGCAGCGTGCCGGCGAAAAAGACCGCCGTTTCCCGCCGCCGCTGCTCCATGAAGCGACAGAACTTCGGGTAATGGATTGCCAGCCATCCCCCCAGCAGGAAGATGAAGACGTAGTGCAGCACCCAGTAATTGAGCCGGTTCACCATCAACAGCCGCAGCAGCTTCGGCTCCAGCCCGTAGGGATTGAACAGATAGCTCGACCAGTAATCGAAGGCAATCTGGAAGACCAGCAGCCCCGCCATCGCCGGCGGCGTCATGCGGCGCAGGATCCGGATCCAGAGCGGCATCAGGAGGTAGAACCAGAGCAGGATCACCATGAAATAGAGCTGGTAGCTGGCAAAGCCGAAAAACAGATAGTAGAGGAACCGCATCGGCCTGAGCAGCATCGTGTCACGGTACAGCACCGTGTAATGCAGGACGTAGAACACCGACCAGACGAGATAGGGCACCAGCACCGTCCGGGCGCGCCGCCGCAGGAAATCCCGGTAGGAAAAGGGCGCGTTCAAATCCAGATGGTAAAAGAGGCCGAAGGCTGAAATGAAGAAGAAAATCGGCACGGCAAAGCGCGTCGCGATTTCGAACAGCGCCACCAGGTGAACGTTCGGCGTGGGATTGGCCAGGTACTGGGAACCGACGTGGATGCCCACCACCCCCAGCATCGACACTCCCCGGATATACTCGATGGCCGGCAAACGGGGCTTCGTCATCGCGCCGCCCGCCTCAGTCCGCCAGGATGAAGTCGATGTGAACCGTGGCCTCCAGCGACAGCGTCCCCGCCTCGATGGGCGTCGCGGCCATGGCGGCATCGCTCATCACCATCTTGTTCATATCGCCCCGGGGCTGGAACATCCGGGTATTCTCCGACACGCTCTGGACGCCGGCCAAACGCTTGCCCAGCGAACCGGCGATGATCTCCGCCTTCTCCCGGGCGTCCCTCACCGCCGCCGCCAGCGCCTCCCGCCGCAGCCCCTTCGTGTCGCGGATCGAGAAGTCCAGCGAATCCACCGTATTCGCCCCGTTCGAGAGGGCCGCGTCGATGACCTGGCCCACCAGCTCCACGTTGTCCAGCCGGACCAGCACCGTATTGGAAACCGTGTATCCCACGATCTCACGCCCGGCGTTCCGCTCCCGGCTGTACTCGGGATGGAAGCTGTAATTCTGCGTCTGGATATCCCGGCGATTGACCCCGAGGGCCTCCACCGCGTCCCGGATGGCCCGGGCCGCCGCCATGTTCTGTGTCTGCGCCGCCTCGGCGGTTCCGGCGTGGGTCACCACGCCCAGCGTGATGGCCGCCCGGTCCGGCGCCCCCATCACCACGCCCTCCCCGCTGATGGAAATCGTCGGCAGCGGCCGCTCCGCCGCCAGCGACGGCGACGGCAGCAGCAAAACTCCCGCCGCCAGCAAAGCGGCCCCCATAGAACGGATTCGTTTCATCCGGCATCGCTCCTATCCGCCCCGCGTCCCGCGCGGAGCCCTGTGATTCGCCCCCGGCTCCCCGGCGGCCTATACTCCCATGCCCCCCATTATAGCACCCGAAAGGACGGAATGCCAGCGGCGTTTTTTCTTTCGGTAAATCGCAATGCTCGTTGACAAGGGCGGCGGAAATCCCTATAATAGTATGGTAATTTGCCGGGCGGCAGGGGATGGCCCCGCGCCCGCCTATCCCGCATTACAGCAAGGAGAGATGGTTCCACATGACGGACAAGAAAATGATCGTGACGAAAGACGGCCTCAGGAAACTCGAGGACGAGCTGGAAAACCTCAAGACCGTACGGCGCAAAGAAAACCAGGAACGACTCAAGGAGGCCATCGCCCTCGGCGATATCAGCGAAAACTCGGAGTACGACGACGCCAAGAACGAGCAGGCCTTCATCGAGGGCCGCATCCAGGAACTCGAAATCAAACTCCGCAACGTCGAGGTCATTTCCGAGGACAAGAAATCCAAATCAACGGTCACCATGGGCTGCACGGTCGTCATCCGCGACCTGGAATTCGGCGAGGACGAGGAGTACACGCTGGTGGGCTCCACCGAGGCCGATCCGACAGCGGGCCGCATCTCCAACGAATCGCCGGTAGGCGTGGCCATCCTGGGGCAGAAGGTGGGCGCCACCGTGGACGTCCATGCCCCCACCGGCATCCTGCAGTACAAAATCGTCAAAATCAAGAAGTAAGGGGTAAGAGCATTGGGGAATCAGAAGGCAGCGCCGGCGGCGGAGCAGGACCTCAACGAGGTCATGCAGGTCCGCCGCGACAAAATGAAGGCTTTCACCGATAAGGGCATCGCGCCCTTCGGTCACCGCTACGAAGTCACGCACCACACCCAGGACGTCCGCGACCATTTCGACGAGCTCGAAGGCGAACAGGACGGTCCCATCGTGCGCCTGGCCGGCCGGCTCATGGCCAAACGCGGCCACGGCAAGGCCAGCTTCGCCGAAATCATGGACCTCTCCGGCAAGCTCCAGATCTATTTCAAATACGACGTGCTGGGGGAGGAGAAATACAGCCAGTTCAAGCTGCTGGACATCGGCGACATCATCGGCATCGCCGGCCGCGTGTTCAAGACGAAGATGGGCGAAATCACCGTCCTCGTCACCGATTTTGAGCTCCTTTCCAAGTCCCTGCGGCCGCTGCCGGAGAAATTCCACGGGCTGAAGGACGTGGAGCTCCGCTACCGCCAGCGCTACCTCGACCTCATCATGAACCCGGAAGTCCGGGACACCTTCCTCAAGCGCACCCGCATCATCCAGGCCATGCGCCGCTACCTCGACGAGCGCGGCTTCCTGGAAGTCGAGACCCCGGTCATGGCCACCATCGCCGGCGGTGCCGCCGCCCGGCCCTTCATCACCCATCACAACGCCCTCGACATGGACCTCTACCTGCGCATCGCCACCGAGCTGAACCTCAAGCGTCTCGTCGTCGGCGGCTTCGAGCGCGTCTATGAACTGGGCCGCGTCTTCCGCAACGAAGGCGTGGACAACCGCCACAACCCGGAATTCACCTCCGTCGAAATCTACCAGGCCTACGCCGACTATACCGACCTCATGGACATCACCGAGGGCATCGTGCGCGACGCGGCGGAAAAAGTCCTGGGCACCACGAAAATCACCTACGAGGGCCTGGACATCGACCTCGCCAACGTCCGGCGCGTCAGCATGAACGACGCCGTGAAAGAAGCCACCGGCAAGGACTTCCTGGCCTGCCAGACCGTCGAGGAAGCCCGGCGGCTGGCCGACGAGATCGGCGTCCCCTACGAATCACGCCACGGCATCGGCGGCATCCTGAACGCCGCCTTTGAGGAAAAAGTGGAGGCCACGCTGCTGCAGCCCACCTTCATCACCCACCACCCGACGGAAATCTCGCCGCTGGCCAAGCGCAACCCCGACGACCCGCGCATCACCGACCGCTTCGAATTCTTCGTCTACGGCCGGGAACTCGCCAACGGCTTCACCGAGCTCAACGACCCCATCGACCAGCGCCAGCGCTTCCTCGACCAGCTCAAGCAGCGCGAGGCCGGCGACGACGAAGCCCACATGATGGACGAAGACTTCGTCACGGCCCTGGAATACGGCCTGCCCCCCACCGGCGGCCTCGGCATCGGCGTCGACCGGCTGGTCATGCTGCTCACCGACAGCCCCTCCATCCGCGACGTCCTGCTCTTCCCCCACATGCGCACCATCAAGAGCGAAGACGCCGCCAGCGAGGACGGGGAATAAAAACTTCATCAAACCGCCTCCGTTGGGCGCGGCCAAAAGGAAAAGAAACGCCGCTTTCTCTTATCATACATGGGAGAAAGCGGCGTTTTGGATTTATAAAAATGAATAGCATCAGCTAAACTTCGCAATAAATAATAACCTAATATATATTATTTATAATAAAGTGAATGACGATGAAAACCTGGCAGGCTTTCAGGAAATTGTTTCCCGTGAAACAATTCGCCAATCGCAAACCGAAAAAATGTTTCACGTGAAACAATTCGTCAACCGCAAATCGAAAAATGTTTCACGTGAAACAATTTGCCAACCGCAAATCGAAAAAATGTTTCACGTGAAACAATTTGCCCGACGCAAATCAAAAAAATGTTTCACGTGAAACAATTTGCCCGACGCAAATCAAAAAAAGTTCCACGTGAAACATTTTGCCATCTGAAACAGCAGCATCGTTTCCCGTGAA
>JAEEGN010000281.1 GCA_016280345.1 Selenomonadaceae bacterium
CGCGTCGTTTCCAACCTCTCTCCCTGGTTTGCCAACGTGAACGTCGGCGACCTCCACACCATCGCCGTCTCCCACGGCGAGGGCCGGTTCTTCGCCGACCGGGAGGTCATCGCCAAACTCCGCGTCCGGGGACAGATCGCCACCCAGTACGTCGATCCGGTGGGAGCCCCGACGCTGGACATCCGTTACAATCCCAACGGCTCCGTCTTCGCCGTGGAGGGCATCACCAGCCCCGACGGCCGCGTCCTGGGCAAGATGGGCCATTCGGAGCGCGTGGGCGAGAACATCGCCATCAACGTCTCCGGCGACAAGGACCAGCAGCTCTTCGCCGCCGGCGTCGGTTACTACGCCTGAAGAAAGCATACCCGGAATCAAACGGCAAAAGCCGGACAGAGGGCACGCAAGGGTGCCCCTGCCCGGCTTTTTTCGCGGAAAACCCGGCAATCGGGTGCCGGTTCAGATGAAGCGGCAGACGTGGTCGACGGCGATATCGGAGAAGCCGTAGGCCTCGGCCTTGGTCAGGCGGCCGTTCAGGAGCTTTTCCATCTCGCCCAGCAGCAGTTCGCCGCTCTGGGGGATCGTGAGCTCGCCCCGGATGATGCCGGAGAGGTCGACGTCCATGTTGTCCTCCATCCACTGATAGGTATGTTCGTTGGCCGTGACCTTGAGCACCGGGACGATGGCGTTGCCGGTGGGGGTGCCGCGGCCGGTGGTGAAGACCACGGCGTTGCAGCCGGCGGCGACCATGGAGGTGACGGAGGAGATGTCGTAGCCGGCGGTGTCCATGACGATGGCGCCCCGCTTCGTGGGCCGCTCCGCCTGCTCCAGCACTTCGACGATGGGACGGGTGCCGCCCTTGAAAATGCAGCCGAGGCTCTTCTCGTCGATGGTGGAGAGGCCGCCCGCCTTGTTGCCCGGCGTCGGCTGACCGGCGCGGCAGTCCTGCCCGGCGGCCAGCAGGTGCTTCTCGTAGTCTTCGCAGACCCTGATGATCTGGTTGTGGATTTCCGGCGTGGCGGCCCGGCGGGCCAGGACGTGCTCGCCGCCGATCCATTCGATGGATTCGCTCATGATGGTGGAAGCGCCGAGGTCCACCAGGCGGTCGCTGAGCTCGCCCACGGCCGGGTTCGAGGCGATGCCGGAGGTGGCGTCGCTGCCGCCGCATTCAATGCCCAGGAGAAGCTCCGAGACGTCGCAGGGAACCCGCTGCTGCATGCCGGCCTCCGCCGCCAGGATGCGGGCGGCGCGGGTGGCCTTCTCAATGGTCTTGAGGGTGCCGCCTTCCTCCTGGATACCGAAGGAGACGACGGGCTTCTTCGTCATCGCCTGGATTTTCTCCCGCAGCTCCTTGTGCGGCACCGTCTCGCAGCCCAGACCGATGATGACGACGCCGTACACGTTGGGGTTGCAGGCGAACCCGGTGAGGATTTTCTGCGACATGGCCGTGTTGGCGGCCACGTCGGAGCAGCCGGTGTTGAAGACGATATTGACCGCGCCGCGGACCTGGCTGGCTACGATGCGCGAGGACTCGCTGCCGCAGGCGCAGGACGGGAGGATGAGGACGTGGTTGCGGATGCCGGCGCGGCCTTCGCTGCGCTTATAACCCATGAACTGCATAATGTTTCCCTCCTCTTTCAGGCTTCGACGTATTCGCTGGCGTAGTCCCGGGGGACGCTCCGGATGTTGCGGTGCGAGACCCAGGCGCCCTTCGGCACGTCTTCCGTCAGCTCGCCGATGGGCTCACCGTATTTCACCACGGCGTCGCCCTTCGCCAGCGGCCGCAGCGTGATCTTGTGCCAGACGGGGATGTCCTCCCCGCTGGCAAGGCTCTCCCCGGAGCCGCCGATACATCGGACGGTGTCGCCCCGGCGCGCCTCCTGCGTGAGCGTTGCCACGTTGTCCTTCGCGTCCAGCATGATCGCTTTGATTTCCATTTTGTCCCGCCTCCGTTTCCATAGTTTGATTGAAAACCTTCTATAGTTAAATAATACCGTATCTTCGCCGTAAAAGCAAACGAATCGTTTCCGGGCGTCCCGCCGGGAGGAAGGGAGAAGATTGTGCAAGTTCCCTCTTGCATAAGAGGGCGGAAACCATTAAAATAACAATGAATTATATTCGACAGGAACGGCGCCGGACAACGCGGCGGGGAGGAAGGACATGAAAACTGCGTTCACGAAGTGGCAGGGCTGCGGCAACGATTTCATCCTGCTGGAGGATATGGAGGCGCGCCTCGCTGCCCCCGGCAAGCTGTCGAAGCGACTCTGCGACCGCCATTTCGGCATCGGCGGCGACGGGTTGATCTTGCTGCTGCCATCGGACAGGGCGGATATTCGCATGCGGATCTTCAACGCCGACGGCAGCGAAGCCGAGATGTGCGGCAACGGCATCCGCTGCTTTGCCCGCCTCGCCTTCGAGCGGGGCCTGGTGCCGTCGGCGGCTTTCACGGTCGAGACCGGGGCCGGCGTCCTGCGCCCCGAGGTTCAGCGCAAGGGCGGCCGCGTGACCGGCGTCCGGGTGGATATGGGCCGGCCGGTGCTGGAGGCGAACCAAATTCCCATCGCCGGTTTCGACACCCGCCGGGTGGAGGAAGAACCGCTGGAGGTACTGGACCGGACCTTTTCCGTTACCGGCGTTTCCATGGGCAATCCCCACTGCGTCATCTTCCTGGAGGATCTGGAGGAGTTTCCCGTCGCGAAATACGGTCCGGTGCTGGAAAAGCACGAATGGTTTCCGCGGCGGACGAACGTGGAATTCGCCGTGGTGCGCGACCGGAAGCATATCCGGATGCGGGTCTGGGAGCGGGGCGCGGCGGTGACGATGGCCTGCGGCACCGGCGCCTGCGCGACGCTGGTGGCGGCGGCGCTCACCGGGCGGACGAACCGGGCGGCTGAAGTTGCGCTCGACGGCGGACGCCTTTTCATCGAATGGGCGGAAAGCGGCCGTGTTTACATGACCGGCCCGGCGGAGATGACCTTTGCCGGGGAAATCGAAATCTGACGGCAGGAGGGAGCTTATGCTGAGGAGCATGACCGGCTTCGGGGCCGGTGAGGCGGCGAGCGAAGAATACCGCTTCCAGATCGAGGTGAAAGCGGTGAACCAGCGGTTCCTGGAAGTGGACTTTCGGATGCCGCGGGTTCTGGACTCGCTGGCCGAGGCCATGAAGGGCAAGATCCGCGGGTACGCTTCCCGGGGCAAGCTGACCGTGAGCGTGCAGTTCGAGGACAAGCGGGAAAGGCCCCGGGAAATCCGGGTTGACAAAAACCTGGCGATTGCGTACCATAAAGCATTGGAAGAGATCAGCGACGCCCTCCGGCTGGCCCGGCCCTCGACGGTGGTGGAAATTGCCGCCTATCCCGGCGTGCTGACGACCGTCGAGCCGCCCGACGACATGGCGGGGGCGGGCCCGCTGCTGCTGGCGGCGCTGGACGAGGCGATGGGCCGCTTCGTCGCCATGCGGGAGACGGAGGGCGCGAATCTGGCGGCGGATTTCCGGCGGCGGCTGGAGACGCTGGAGGGATACGTGGAAGAGGTCGCGGCCCTGGGGCCGGAAATCGTCCAGCGGTACCGGGAACGGCTGGAAAAGACGCTGTCCGAGCTGCTGGCCGCCTCGGAGATCGATGAGAGCCGCGTCATCCAGGAGACGGCCATGTACGCCGACCGGGTCAATTACACGGAAGAGATCGTGCGGCTGCGAAGTCACTTCCAGCAGTTCCGCTCCATCATCGGGGCGCCGGCGGAGCCGGTGGGGCGCAAGCTCGATTTCCTCATCCAGGAGATGAACCGGGAGATCAACACCATCGCCTCCAAGGCCAACAGCACCCGGGCGACCCGCATCGCGGTGGAGGTCAAGAGCGAGATCGAGAAGCTCCGGGAGCAGGTGCAGAACGTCGAGTGAATCCGAAGGCGCAAAGAAGGGAGATGGGGTCATGGAGTTCAAGCTCATCAACATCGGTTTCGGCAATATCGTTTCCGCCGGCCGCATCATCGCCATCGTGAGCCCGGAGTCCGCGCCCATCAAGCGGCTCGTCCAGGAGAGCCGGGACGAGAGCCGCCTCATTGACGCGACCTACGGGCGCAAGACGCGGGCGGTCCTCATCGCCGACAGCGGCCACGTGATCCTTTCGGCGCTGCAGCCGGAAACGGTGGCGCGCCGCGCCGCGGGGGAAGAGGAATCGGATTTCAGATCAAAGGAAGAAGAATCATGAAAAAAGGCTGCTTGATTGTAGTGTCCGGGCCCTCCGGCACCGGCAAGGGAACGGTCTGCGCGGCGCTTCTGGCGCGCTATCCCCAGATCGCTTACTCCGTCTCGGCGACGACGCGGGCACCGCGGCCGGGGGAGAAAGAGGGCGTCAACTATTACTTCCTTGACAAGCCGGTCTTCGAGAAGATGATCGCCGACGGCGAGCTGCTGGAATGGGCGGAGGTCTTCGGCAACTATTACGGGACGCCGTTCAGGAAGATCCAGGACCGGCTGGCGGCGGGGCAGGATATCCTGCTGGAGATCGACACCCAGGGCGCCATGAACGTCAAGAAGCGGTTCCCCAACGGCATCTTCATCTTCCTCCTGCCGCCGTCGATCGCCGAGCTGGAGCGGCGCATCCGGGGACGGGGGGCGGACGACGAGGAGAGCATCCGGCGGCGGCTGGCGTCCTCGGCCGGGGAAATCGCGGTGGCGAAGGAATACCGCTACGTCGTGGTCAACGAGGAAGTGGAGCGGTCGGTGGAAACCATCCGGTGCATCCTCACCGCCGAGCACTGCCGCGTCTCCCGCAATACGGAGCTCATCGAAACCATCGGCCAGGCGCCGTGAAGGAGCGGCCGGATAATCATCGGCGCCGCGCGGATTCCGGCGGGCCGGATGCGCCGGCGCCGGACAGGAAGCACTGATAATAAAAGGAGAGATTTTGTTATGGATATCGTACATCCGCCCATGAGCGTGCTGCTGGAAAAGGTTGACAGCCGCTATACCCTGGTGGTGCTGGCCGCGAAACGGGCCCGTCAGCTTCTGGACGGGGCGGAGGTCAAGGTCAAGGCCCAGACGACGAAGAACGTCACCCGGGCGCTGGCCGAGGTGGCGGAAAGCAAGATCCTTTACGAGCGGACCAAGGCCGGGCTGAAGTAAGCGGCCGCCGCGCGGAACACGAGGAGGATTGGCACGATGCTGGACGGGAAGAAGATCGTCCTGGGCGTGACCGGCGGCATCGCCGCCTATAAGGCGGTGGAGGTCGCCAGCCGGCTGCGCAAGGCGGGGGCCGAGGTGCACGTCATCATGACGCGGGCGGCGAAGGAGTTCGTGACGGAGCTCACTTTCCGCGAGATCAGCGGCCAGCCGGTGGCGTCGGATATGTGGGCGCCGGTGACGCACTGGAACGTGGCCCACGTCGCGCTGGCGAATCTCGCCGACGCGGTGCTGGTGGCCCCGGCCACGGCGAATCTCCTGGCGAAGGCGGCCCTCGGCATTGCCGACGACATGCTGACGACGACGCTGCTGGCGACGGCGGCGCCGGTTTTCTTCGCGCCGGCGATGAACAGCCGGATGTAGGAGAATCCGGCGACGCAGCAGAACATCGCGGCGCTCCGGGCGCGGGGCGCCCGTAGCATCGAGCCGGACAGCGGCCACCTCGCCTGCGGGCCGGACGGCCCCGGCCGCCTGCCGGAGCCGGCGATGCTGGTGGCGGCGCTGGAGGATTTCTTCCGGGCGGGGCAGTCCCTCGCGGGTCAAAACATTTTGGTTACGGCGGCGGGGA
>JAEEGN010000282.1 GCA_016280345.1 Selenomonadaceae bacterium
CTGCTGTGCGCCGCCGCCGTCCTTTTGATCTGTGCCCTGCTGGAGGAAGGGACGCTGCGGGAATACCTGTCCCTGAGCCGCTCGCTGGGACTCGACGCCCTGGTCGAAGCCCACGACGAACGCGAGATTGAAACGGCGCTGGCCGCCGGCGCCGCCATCCTCGGCATCAACAACCGCAACCTCCGGGATTTCTCCGTCGATCCCGAAAACACTCAACGGCTGCGCCGTCATATCCCTAAGGGGATACTGGTCGTCGCCGAGAGCGGCATCCAAAGCCGGGCCGATACGGCGCAGCTGGAGGAAAGCGGCGTGGACGCGGTGCTGGTGGGCGAGGTGCTGATGCGGGCCGGGGACAGGCGGCAAAAGCTGGCCGAGCTGCGGGGGCTGCCATGACGAAGATCAAGCTCTGCGGCCTGACCCGCCCCGCCGACATCGCCGCCGCCAACGAAATCCGCCCCGACTTCATCGGCTTTGTTTTCGCGACCCACAGCAGGCGCCGTGTCTCCAAAGAGACGGCGGCGGCGCTGCGGGCAGCGCTGCGGACGGACATCGGTGCGGTGGGTGTGTTCGTGGACGAGGCTTTGGATACCGTCGTCCGTCTCTTGCGGGAGGGCCTCATCGACGCCGCCCAGCTGCACGGCGGCGAAAGCGAAGACTATATCCGCCGCCTGCGGGACGCCGCCGGCAAGCCTGTCATTCGGGCGTTTCGCGTGACCGGCCCCCGGGACCTTGCCGCCGCCGCCACCTCTGCCGCCGACCACCTCCTGCTGGACGCCGGCGCCGGCGAGGGCCGGGTCTTCGACTGGCGGCTGCTCCGGGATTTTCCCCGGCCCTATTTCCTGGCCGGCGGGCTGACGCCGGCGAACGCCGCCGAAGCGGTGCGGCAGCTTCACCCCTATGCCCTCGACGTGAGTTCCGGCATCGAGACCGACGGCGTCAAGGACGAGAAAAAAATGACGGCCTTCGCGGCCGCTGTGCGAAAGGAAGATGGATATGAGCAACCCTGACGGGCGCTTCGGTCCTTACGGCGGGCAGTATGTGCCGGAAACCCTGATGAACGCCCTGATCGAGCTGGAGGAGGCCTATCGCCGCTACCGGGAGGACGCGGCCTTCAACGCCGAGCTGTCGTACCTGTTCAACGAGTACGCCGGCCGGCCCTCGCGTTTGTATTACGCGGCGAAGATGACCCGGGACCTAGGCGGCGCGAAGATTTACCTCAAGCGCGAGGATCTCAATCACACCGGCTCCCACAAGATCAACAACGTGCTGGGCCAGGCGCTGCTGGCGAAGAAGATGGGCAAGACCCGCCTCATCGCCGAGACCGGCGCCGGCCAGCACGGCGTCGCCACCGCCACCGCCGCCGCCCTGCTGGACATGGAGTGCGTCGTCTTCATGGGCGAGGAGGACACCGTGCGCCAGGCGCTGAACGTGTATCGCATGCGGCTGCTGGGCGCGCGGGTCATCGCCGTCAGGTCCGGCACCGGCACCTTGAAGGACGCTGTCTCCGAGGCCATGCGGGAATGGACCTCCCGCATTCAGGACACCCACTACTGTCTGGGTTCGGTCATGGGGCCCCACCCCTTCCCCACCATCGTCCGGGATTTTCAGGCGGCGATTTCCCGGGAAATCAAAGCGCAGCTCCGGGAAAAGGAAGGCCGCCTGCCCGACGCCGTGATTGCCTGTGTGGGCGGCGGCTCCAACGCCATGGGGAGCTTTTACCACTTCCTGAAAGACGAGAGCGTACAGCTGATCGGCTGCGAGGCGGCGGGCCGGGGCATCGGTACCTTTGAGACCGCGGCCACCATCAGTACCGGCCGCGTCGGCATCTTCCACGGCATGAAATCGTATTTCTGCCAGGATGCCTACGGCCAGATCGCGCCGGTCTATTCCATTTCCGCCGGCCTCGACTATCCGGGCATCGGCCCCGAGCACGCCCATCTCCACGACACCGGGCGGGCGCGGTACGTGCCGGTGACTGACGACGAAGCGGTGGACGCCTTTGAGTACCTGTCGCGGACCGAGGGCATCGTGGCCGCCATCGAATCGGCCCACGCCGTCGCTTACGCCCGAAAGCTCGCGCCGTCGCTGGCGAAGGACAAGATTGTCGTCATCACCATTTCCGGGCGGGGCGACAAGGACTGCGCCGCCATCGCCCGCTACCGGGGGGAGGATATCCATGAATAAGATCAGGAACGCCTTTGCCGATGGCAAGGCCTTCATTCCTTTCATCACCTGCGGCGACCCCGATCTGGAAACGACGGAGCGGGTCGTCCGCGCCGCCGTGGAAAACGGCGCCGATCTCATCGAACTGGGGATTCCCTTCTCCGACCCGACGGCGGAAGGCCCCGTCATCCAGGCCGCCAACGTCCGGGCCCTGGCCGGGGGCGTCACCACCGACAGGATCTTTGACCTTGTCCGGTCACTGCGCCGGGACATCACCGTTCCGCTGGTCTTCATGACCTACGCCAACGTCGTCTATTCCTATGGCGCTGAAAAGTTCATCCGCACGGCGCAGGAAACGGGCATCGACGGACTCATCCTGCCCGACGTCCCCTTCGAGGAACGGGAGGAATTCCTGCCTCTGTGCCGCCGCTACGACATCAGTCTCATTTCCATGATTGCCCCCACGTCGGCCCAACGAATCGCCCAAATCGCCGCGGCGGCGGAAGGCTTCCTCTATGTCGTGTCAAGCCTCGGCGTCACCGGCGTCCGCAGCGAGATCACCACCGACCTCGCCGCCATCCTGCGCGTCGTCCGCCAGCACACGACCCTCCCTGCCGCCATCGGCTTCGGCATCTCGACGCCGAAGCAGGCGGAGGAAATGGCGGCCCTGGCCGACGGCGTCATCGTCGGCTCGGCCATCATCCGGCTGCTGGAAAAGCACGGGCCGGACGCGCCCCGTTTCGTAGGTGAATACGTCAAAGCCATGAAAGAAGCGGCCGTCGCTGCCGGACAGTAATACTGTCTCTCCCCCATCCCTTCTTTGTCTCCGAACACCGGCAGTCTTTTCCGGTACAACGTGTCAAGACAGCCGGTCCCTTAAACGCCAGACATAAATCCAGCCCGGAAGCGTCACCGCTTCCGGGCTTCTCTCATCGTTACCGGCGATAGCCGTAATGCATATGCGGTTTGTCGTGGCGGGTGGCTTCATGGAACTTATGGCGAATCTCCCGCATCGCCCTTTCATGGCGCTCGTGCTCCCGGCGCATCTCGCGCTCCAGCTTCCCCATCTGCGCGTGAGAGCGATACTTGTGCCGAATTTCATGGATTTTCCTTTCGTGCCGCTCCTGCTCGAGACGGATGGCGCGATGGTATTCCTTGTTGGGCCGGAACCTGTCCTCGTGACGGTAGGCCGCCTCCGCCGTCGAAGCCATCTCCGGTACCGTCGCGCCGGCGAGATTCAGGGCCAGTAGTCCGCCAATCGCCAATGTCACGATCTTCTTTCCTGTCATTTGAACCAGCTCCTTTCTTTTGGCTTTATCTTACCGCCGCAAAATGGGAATCCTTTTAACGGTTCATTAGAATCAGGTAAAAAAGCCAATCGTTTCCGACCGCCGGTAGAAACATTACCGGATATGATGTGATATAATAGGGACAGCCGGGAACAAAGGCCCATCGGATAACGCGTCCGATGAGGACCGGTCCCGGGGCTTCAGGGGATTGCCAGGCAGGCTTTCACCGCCTGGGATTTGACGACAACCGATGATGGAGGGATGAAACATGGCTGACATCGAGAAAACCGCCGAAGCGTTACGTGAAAAAGGGTATGAAGTATCCTGCTTCGCCTCGGGTGAAGCGGCCGCCCAATACCTCGACGGGGAGATCGACGGCTACACGGTGGGCTTCGGCGACTCGGAAACATTACTCGCGCTGGAAATGTATGACCGCCTCGCCAGGCACAACAACGTCCACGATCCGATGCACTGCCGCGAAGGGAAGGGATTCTACGCCACCGCCAGAGACTGTCTGACCACCGAGATTTTCCTCACCTCGGTCAACGGCCTCGCGGAAACCGGAGAAATGGTGAACATCGACGGTACCGGCAATCGCGTCGCGGGTTCGCTCTATGGCCACCGCAAGGTGTACTTCGTCGTCGGACGAAACAAGATTGCCCCGACGCTGGAGGAGGCCAAGCGCCGGGCCAGGAACGTTGCCGCCCCCATGAACGCCGCCCGCCATAACTACAAGACGCCCTGCGCCGTCAGGCAGGACCGCTGTTACCACTGCAAGAGTCCCGACAGGATATGCAGCGCCCAGGTCATCTACTGGAAGAAGATGAACCATATGGACATGGAGGTCGTGCTGATTGACGAGGACCTGGGCTTCTGATACGGCCCGTGCTTTCCTGCTTCGTGCCCCACGGACGTTGCCCTGTGCCGGTCGCGCGATTCAGGATGGGAATGGAATTGCCATGAGGTGAGGAAAATGAACGAAACGGACCTCCACGTGATCTATGGTTCAGACAACATTTCGCGCATGGCTTACCGGCTTATGGAGGCGATGGATATCGCCGCGGAACTGCGGCCGGATACGCGCATCGCGCTCAAACCGAATTTTGTCGTCCCCAAGCCGGCGGATTCCGGCGCGACGACGCACCCCGAAGTGGCGGAGGGGATCCTGCAATACCTGACCGAGCGCGGTTTCCGTGACATCACCATCATGGAAAGCTCCTGGGCCGGCGCTGATACAAAAACCTCCTTCCGCGTGTGCGGTTACGAGGCGCTGGCAAAGCGATACGGCGTTTCCTTATACGATTTGAAGGATGACGCTTTTGTCGAGCGACAGGCGGGCGGGCTGACTCTCAAGGTCTGCAGGAAACCGCTGCTGGAAACGGATTATCTTATCAACCTTCCGGTTCTGAAAGCGCATTGCCAGACGAATCTCACCTGTGCCCTGAAAAACCTCAAAGGCTGCCTTCCCGATTCTGAGAAACGCCACTTTCACGCGCTGGGGCTGATGAAGCCGATTGCCTGCCTGTCGAGGATTCTGCGCCCGGCGCTCACCATCGCAGACGCCATCTGCGGCGACCTGACCTTCGAGGAGGGCGGCCACCCCGTCGCGATGGACCGGTTGATCGGCGGCCGCGACCCCGTGCTGCTGGACAGCTATGGCGCGGAGCTTCTCGGCTTTTCCGCCGGGGATATTGGCTACCTGCCATTGGCGGAGAAACTCGGCGTGGGAAGCACCGATCTCACGAATGCCACCATCTTCGAGCATCAACCGGAGGAAAAGCGGCAGTCCATCTTCCGGCCCAGCGGCGTCGCCCGGTCATTGGCGAGCCATGTCACCGCTGATGCCGCCTGCTCTGTCTGTTACGGCAGCCTGATCCATGCCTTGCAGCGGTTGCGGGACAACGGGACGCGGATTCCCCAAGGCATCTGCATCGGACAGGGCTTTCGCGGGAAAACCGGCGACGGCATCGGCATCGGGAGCTGTACGGCGGGATTCGCGACGCATCTGAAGGGCTGCCCGCCAAACGCCAGGGCAATGGCGGATTTCCTGGCGCGGCAGCCGGCAAAGTGAGGTGGGGGAAATGGGACAAGCGATGCAATCATTGGAAATGACAGAGACGATGAAAGGCAGCCGCCTCTTCCGCCTCCTGCAAGACGCGAAAACGATTTGCTTCATTGGCGATTCCCTGACGGAAGGGACTATGAACGGCGGCGTCCCCTGGTACGAGCCCCTGCGCCCCTGGATACACGGGCGGATTTTCAATTTTTCCCAGGGCGGCGCCACGACGAAAATCCTGCTGACGTATTTCATGCCGTCGATTGTCCGGACGGCGGCGGATCTCTTCGTCATCGCCGCAGGCGCCAACGATATCCTCTTTCGCGATCCGCTGTTCTGCGCCGTGACGGCCCCGGACTACGTCCGCAAACTCCAAGCGCTCCGCGACGCCGTCACGGAGCGACGCCCCGACGCGCGCTTCGCCTTCATCGCTCCGTGGCTCGCGACTGACGGGGATGCCAGCATTATCGGCGGCATCATTCCTTCGGACGCGGACACAGCGTACCGGGCGTACACAGCGGCGCTCAAAGCCTGGTGCGGGACCACGGGGGACGCTTTCATCAACGCCAACGGCTACATTGCCCAACAATTCGCGCTTTCCTCGCCGGAAGCCTATCTGATCGATTTCATCCATCCCAACGCCGGCACCGGCGTCCGGCTCTATGCGGAGGCAGTGCTGCAAAGCGGGGACCGGCAAACGGACGCCCCGCCTCCATCGGGTATGCGGATCGATCAGTGCCGGGAAGCGGACGTCCCTGCCGTCGGGGCGTTTTACGATCAGGTTGTGCGCTGGCTCGACGATCATATCAATTACCCGAAATGGATTTACCGGGTTTACCCTTCGGAACCTTTCGCGCGGCAAATGGCCGCCGCCGGCACGCAGTACATCTGCCGGAAAGACCGTCACATCATCGGCGTGTTCTCCCTCAACGACGATCCCCAGGGTGCCTATCAGAAAGGCCACTGGAAGCGGGATTTGCCCGACGGCTCCTACATGGTGCTGCATGCCCTGGCGATTGCCCCGGAAATGCACGGACAGGGGCTCGGCTCCGCGGTCATTCGCTTTTGCGTGGAGAAAGCAAAAGCGGAGGGCTATAAGGCCCTCCGCCTCGATATTGTCCCCAATAACCATCCCGCCCGAAGGCTTTATGAAAAGAACGGTTTCCGCTATGCCGGCGACGCCGACCTGGAACGTGGCATAGCGGGCATCCCCATCTTCAGCCTGTTCGAGTTGAACCTCTGATGATGGCCCCACTTGCGGAAAACCGCCCCCGCTTTCTAGTTCCGCTTTTTCGTCCCCGCCTTGACCACGGCGGTAGCTATCTCCTTTAACGAGCGACGTTTTTCCATGCTGTGCCGCTGAAGCCGGCGATACGCCTCATCTTCGCTGATGCCATGCGCCTGCATCAGGATTCCCTTCGCCCGGTCGAGGAGCTTGCGCGTCTCCAGTGAGTCACGCATCGCGGCCAGTTCCTCCTCCAGCGATTTCATCTCCTGCCAGCGGGAAAGCGCGATTTCCATCGCCGGGAACAGATTCTTTTCCTCCACGGGCTTCACGAGATACGCCAATACACCGGCATCCGTAGCCCGCGCGATCAGATCCGCATCGTCGAACGCGGTCAGGAGCAACACCGGGGCGAGGTGCTCCGCCGTAATGAGGCGCGCCGCCTCGACGCCGTCCATATCCGGCATCTTGACGTCCATGATGACAAGATCAGGACACGTGTCCCGCACGATAGCGACGGCGCGGCGACCGTTCGCCGTCTCGCCGACGACCGTATGCCCTGCCTCCTCCAATATTTCCTTCAGATCCATGCGGATGATTGCCTCATCGTCAGCAATCACGATTTTCAACGGCTTCATTGCAATCCCTCCCCGGGGGGCAGGACGATTTCCACCCGTGTCCCGTTCCTGCCTGCAAATCGTATCTGTCCGCCGAGATCGTCCTCCACAATCGTCTTCACAATTTGGAGGCCAAGGGACTTCGCTTTCTCCAGCTGGAAGCCCTCTGGCAGTCCGACCCCGTCGTCCTGAAGCGTAAGCACCGTTCCAGCTTCCCCAACGCGGATATCGAGACTGATTTGTCCGCAATCGCGCTCGGGAAAAGCGTGCTCAATGGTATTCAGTAAAAGCTCGTTAATGACCAGCGCGAGGCTCGTGCAGCGGCTCGGCGGCAGCCGGAACTCGTCGCCGGAGAATCGCCGCTCCAGACGGAAGTCTGCCGGGAGCGCGGACACGGATAAGAGATTGAGGATTTCCGCCGCCAGCGCGCGCAGACTCACCGGCTGCGTTCCCTGCCGTGACAGCAGTTGATGCAGCGCGGCGATGCCCTGCAGGCGGTTCACGCTTTCCGCCAGCGCTTCCTTGACCACCGACTCCGTCGAACGTCGGGCCTGCAGGCGCAAAAGGCTCGCGATCGTCTGCAGGTTATTCTTCACACGGTGATGGATTTCGCGTATCACGGTCTCCTGTACCGCCAGCTCCCTTTCCTTCTGCCGCAGCGCGGTTACGTCCTCCACGACCAGGACACGGCGCAGAAGGCGGCCGCCCGTAATGATCGGCAGGTCGCGCCGCAGCAGCACCAATCCGCCCGCCTCGATTTCCTTTTCCGTCGGGTGTTCGGGCTTCACCGTTTCCCGCGTGATGTGGCGCTTGAACTCCGGCGCGTGAAGGCGCATGCCCACCAGCGATCCGATGCCAAGCACGCGGAAGATATGCTGGGCGGCGGCATTCGCGTAAATGATCCGCTCGTACGCGTCGGCGATCAGGATGCCGTCGCGCGGCGAGATGGCCCGGTACGCTTTCAGATCGAGCGCGCTGCGCGAATTCTGCAGAATCATGCGCGCCGTATCGACGAGGCAGAGATTGCCGCGTTCCCGGAGCTGACCGGTGGGAACCTCGAGGCTGACGACAGCGATTGCGTCTTTGCCGTCGTGGATGCCGTAAGTATGCGCTTCGAGGCTGTCGGGGCTTAACGAGTCGCCGCGAAGCCCGACGAGCGGCTGCCCGGTTGCCAGCGTCTGCCTGACCAGAGGCTCCGCCTCTGCCGCAACGAACGTGCCGACGGGCGCGAGCTGGAGCGGCTGGACCATCGTATGAGAACGCGCCTGCGCCAGCACCAGAAAACGTTCGCCACAACGCGCCGGCGCGTACAGGCTCGCTTGCGCCTGTGCCAGATCCGCTATGAAGGGGAGCCCCTCGCCAATGTTCTTCAAAAGCTCCGCCTGCCGTCCGGTGATTTCCGTATGTGTCCGGCAGAGCGCCCGGATATCTTCCAAACCGCCGCCCCCTTTCCCGCTCGCGCTCTTCATACATCTCACAAAAACAGCCTCACAGCGCCGGAACGAAAAACCGCCCCGGCGCCGCAAGGCGCCATAGCCTTCGATTCGATTTTCAAGAGCAGTATAGCACGCGGGTTTTCCGTTGTCTATGATATCGCGCCATGTATATCTGTATACATGGCGTGCTTTTTTCGTTTGCCGGAAAGCGTTTTGGCGCCGGAAACGGGAAACAGCGCTCCTTCGGGCACCATATCTTGATTCGCCGGCCAAAAAACCGCCTGAGGAAAAGCCGTATCCATTCGGGAGCAAAACAGCAACCGCTTCTTTCATGGGGAATACCCCTTCTTTACTGCAAGGCAAGGCCCTTGTTTTCCGCAATCCTCGTCCGCTTTCGGGAGCGGCCGCGGCGATTCGTCGTCAAGCGTCAAAACCTTTTGCATTCAGCGCTGGAGAATGATAAAATATTATAGTATGTGAAGTGAATCAAGGAGGCGGGGTAATGGCTCTCCATTTCCGGAAAACCATCGGCTGCGGCACAGCATGCGTCTGACGTTTCGGGCATGCTTCGCTTGCCGGGGAATGAAGCGCTCTTTATACCCCGCCTGTTCAGACCGTGGGGTGTAGAGCGAATACTGCGCCCCACGCGTTTTTATTTTATGAGCTTCTGGCTCAACACGGATCCACGAAAGGAAGAAGAAGGCTATGAAAAAGACCTTCATTGCGGGCATGGCGATGATCCTGGCCCTATGCGCGGCCATTGTCCTCTACGGGGCCTACCTGAACCAGCAGGGGGAACTCATGATATCGCGGCGCATGGACGACCGTCGCCTGCCCCTGCGGGGCGCAAAGGCCGGGATACGGGAAATGTATCCTCAGTTCACAGTCCCCACTGTCAATCTCTATGCTACCGAAATGGCGGACGCTGTGGCGCTCATTGACGGGCGCATCACGGAATGCCTGGTAGAGCGTAATGCCGTTGTCAGCAAGGGACAGCCGGTTTTCATCATCGTCAACGAGAGCATCCCCTC
>JAEEGN010000283.1 GCA_016280345.1 Selenomonadaceae bacterium
AGCCGCCGTTCTCGACGATGACGGCAACGACGAGGGAGGGGTTGTCGAAGGGACCGTAGGCGACAAACCAGCCGTGATCCTTTCCGTGGGGATTCTCGGCGGTGCCGGTCTTGCCGGCGATGTCCACGGGGAAGCCCGGGCCGAAGACGCCGGCGGCCGTGCCGCTCTTGGTGACGTCCCGCAATCCCTGCTGGACGAGATGGATGACGTCATCCGGCACGTCCAGCGTCGACAGGAGCTTCGGCTGATAGGCCTTCACGACCTGACCGTCGGCGTTCACAATCTTTTCCACCAGATAGGGCTGGAAGCGCTTGCCGTCGGCGGCGATCTCCCCCATCACCATCGCCGCCTGCAGCGGCGTCACCAGGTTGAAGCCCTGGCCGATGGCGGCGTCCAGCGTCTCCGAAACGTACCAGTCCTCTTCAAAGACCTTCCGCTTGTATTCCTGGCTCGCGACCAATCCTTCCGCCTCATAGGGCAGGTTGATGCCGGTCTTTTCCCCCAGGCCGAACATCCGGGCATAGTGCTCCAGGCGGTCGATGCCCAGGCGGTAGCCGAGGATATAGAAATAGACGTTGTCCGAATGGGAGAGGCCGCTGACGAAATCGAGCCAGCCCAGGACCTCGCCGGCGGCGTTGCCCTTGTCCATGAATTCGCCGCTGTCGTAAATCATCTCGGAGGCGGTCACCACGCCGTCCGCCAGGGCCGCGGTGCCGGTGACGATCTTGAAGGTCGAGCCCGGCGGGTATTCACCGGTGATGGCCTTGTTGTCCAGCGGGAAAAAGGGGTTCTCGTTGATGGTTTTCCAGTCCTTCTCGGAAATGCCGTGGACGAACAGGTTCGGGTTGAAGGCGGGCCGGCTCACCATCGCCAGCACTTCGCCGGTCTGGGGATTCATGACCACCGCCGCCGCCGCCTGGGCCCCAATGGCCTGGAGCTGGCTGTCCACCGCCTGCTCCGCCGCCAGCTGGAGATTCCAGTCCAGCGTCAGGTAGAGGTCGTCGCCGGCCACGGCGTCCCGCTCGCCGAGGATCTGCACCGGCCGGCCGGTGACGTCCACCTCGACCTGACGGCCGCCGTTGGCGCCGCGCAGCGCCTCGTCGTAGATGCGCTCCAGGCCGAACTTGCCGATGATGTCGCCGGACTTGTAGCCGGCGTTTTTGCGCGTCTCCAGCTCTTCGTCGCTGATCTCGCTGACGTAGCCCAGGATGTGGGCGCCGATTTCCTTGTAGAGATAGTCGCGCACCGCCTGGACTTCGATGATGACGCCGGGGTAAAGCTCCTTCTGTTCCTCGATGATGGTCAGGACGTCCGGGCCGATGTCCGACTTGATCCGGATGGGCTCGAAGCCGATGTGGTTCCTGATCTTCCCCTGGATATCCTCCTGGGGGACCTGGAGCAGCTCCGACAGGCGGGCCACCACCTCGGGCCGGATGGGCTCGGTGAGCGGCAGCAGAGACACGGTGAAGCCCGGCCGGTTCGTGACGATGTTCTCGCCGTGCCGGTCGTAGAAAGTCCCCCGGGGCGCCATCGTCGGAATCAGTCGGATGCGGTTGCCCTCCGCCCGCTTCTCGTAGTATTCGCCCTGGTAGATCTGCATATAGCCGGCCCGGGCCACCAGGACCACGATGATGCAGACGACGAGCGCGCTCAGGACCTTGAGCCGGTTCTCGAAATCGTTGACCACCACAGGAAATCGCTCCTAAAAAAGCCGGCGCAACCCAAAGGCGCGCCGCTGTCAGTTTCGTTTTTTCGCGCTCAGCCGCTCGTACATCTGATGGACGCACCAGTTGACGGGCAGGGCAAAGACCAGATTGTAGGCCATCATCGGCAGCAGGAGCTGCCTCCCCTGGGCGAGGAAATCGGCCCGGTAGCCCAGGAGCAGCATGAATACCGTCACGGCCAGATAGTGCACCGCCGTCGCCGCCACCACCGCCGCCATGGGCAGGACGACCTGCTCTTTGAAGAGGCGCCGGGAGAAAGAGCCGCAGGCGTAACCGATTCCCATCTTCACGAAGGCGTTGACGCCGAAGAAGGTTCCTGTCGCCAGGTCCTGGAGCAGTCCGGCCAGGAAGCCCATCAGGATGCCGTGGCGCGGCCCCCGCTGGAAAGAATAGGACACCACCAGCAGGAGCATCAAATCGGCGCTGACGCCGCGGAAACCGATCAGCGGCAAGAGCGACGACTGAACGACGTAAAGGGCCAGCACGAAAGCCAGCCACCAGCCGAAGACCTTCATGGACGGCCTCCTGCCGCCG
>JAEEGN010000284.1 GCA_016280345.1 Selenomonadaceae bacterium
CAAGTCCCAGGCGGTGCGCCTGAACTACACGGCGAAAGACGGCGGACTCTACGAGCTAAACCTCATCGACACCCCGCGCCACGTGGACTTCAACTACGAAGTCTCCCGGAGCCTCGCCGCCTGCGAGGGTGCCCTGCTGGTGGTGGACGCCACCCAGGGCGTGGAGGCACAGACGCTGGCCAACGTCTATCTGGCCCTCGACCACGACCTCGAAATCATCCCCGTCATCAACAAAGTGGACCTGCCCAGCGCCGACCCCGAAAAAGTCAAGCGGGAAATCGAGGAAGTCATCGGCCTTGACGCCTCGGACGCGGTGCTGGCCTCGGCCAAAACGGGCCTCGGCGTCGACGACATCCTCGAAGCCATCGTCGCCCGCATCCCGCCCCCCGGCGGCGACGAGAAAAAGCCGCTCCGGGCGCTGATCTTCGACTCCTACTTCGACTCCTACAAAGGCGTCATCGCCCACATCCGGCTCATGGACGGCCATATCGAGAAAGGCAGCCAGCTGAAGATGATGGCCACCGGCAAAGTCTTCGAGGCCACCGACGTAGGCTGCTTCCGCCCGGCCCCCGTCGAGGTGCCGCGCCTCGGCCCCGGCGACGTCGGCTTCATCGCCGGCAGCCTGAAAAACGTCCGGGACGTGCGCGTGGGCGACACCGTCACCACCGCGGAAACCCCGGCGTCGGAGCCGCTGCCCGGCTATCGCGGCGTCACGCCGATGGTTTACTGCGGCCTCTACCCGGTGGACAGCGCTGACTACGACAGCCTCAAAGACGCGCTGGAAAAACTCCAGCTCAACGACGCCGCCCTCGTCTTCGAACCGGAAACCTCCGTCGCCCTGGGCTTCGGCTTCCGCTGCGGCTTTTTGGGCCTCCTCCACATGGACGTCATCCAGGAACGGCTGGAGCGCGAATACCATCTGAAACTCATCACCACCGCCCCCAGCGTCATCTACCACGTCCACCTCACCGACGGCACCATGATTGCCGTGGACAACCCGGCCAAGCTGCCGCCGCCCCAGAAAATCGACTTCATCGAGGAGCCCTACGTCAAAGCCACCGTCATCGTCCCCAGCGACTATGTGGGCGCCGTCATGCAGGTCTCCCAGGACAAACGCGGCGAATACAAAAGCATGGACTACCTCGACACCAACCGCGTCATGCTCATCTACCACATCCCGCTGTCGGAAATCATCTACGACTACTTCGACCAGCTCAAGTCCACCACCCGGGGCTACGCCTCGCTGGACTACGAACTCGCCGACTATCAGGAAGCCAAGCTGGTCAAGCTCGACATCCTCCTGAACGGCGAACCGGTGGACGCCCTCTCCACCATCGTCTTCAACGAACAGGCCGCCTACCGGGGCCGCCTGCTGGCCGCCAAGCTGAAGGAAATCATCCCCAAGCAGATGTTTGAGATCCCCATCCAGGCCGCGGTGGGCAGCAAGATCGTCGCCCGGGAAAACGTCCGCGCCTTCCGCAAAGACGTCCTCGCCAAATGCTACGGCGGCGACATCACCCGCAAGCGCAAACTGCTGGAAAAGCAAAAAGAAGGCAAAAAGCGCATGAAAGCCGTCGGCAGCGTTGAAGTCCCCCAGGAAGCCTTCATGGCCGTACTGAAAATCCACTGACGAATGACAAAAAGCACGCCATCCCGCGAAAAGCGGCGACAGCGTGCTTTTTCTATGGCATTAGGCAAAGATTCGGCTTCTCGTTTTTTCATCACGATCCAATAGCTTCATTTCTTCGCCTTGCGTGTAAGGCAGCAACCGTTTTTCCGCCCCATCCCCTCTCCGTCAGGGCGCTTTTCCCGGGACGAGCCGGATATCGTCGATGCCGAAATAAGCGCAGACATACTCTCTCGTCATGCCCGCGTCGAAATCATCGTAAGCGATATGGCGGAGTACCCGCCGCCGCTCCGGGATAGCGCTGGGGGGCAGGGAAACGACCTTCTCCCCCAGGGCGGCCTGCCCGGCGATGTACCCGATCCGCACCGCGTCCTCCTGCCAGATGGAATGCAGCACCCCCAGCGTCGCCACCACGACAAAGCCCAGGATCAGAATGCCGCCGCGCCGGAACACGCTCCCCTCGGGACGATCGAAAAACCTCTCCCGCACCACCGGAATCCGAAGCACCACCACGGCTCCCATGATGAGCATCACCGACGAACTGAACAGCGCCCGCCCCGGAAACGAAGGCGCCCCCAGCATCAGGAGATTGTTCGCCAGACAAAGCAGGACAAAAAACGCCGCGTAGCGAAGCTCCGGGAAATCCGCCATCACCGCCCGCGCGGAGGCCCGGCTCCCCAGCGCGGCCATCCGGCTCTTCGTCAAGCCGAAAGCGCGGCAGCCGGACAAATAGACAAAACCCGTGCCCAACAGATAAATCAAAGCCTCTTCCAATCCCTGCATCGTATTATTGAAATGGGAAAGCAGCACTTCCTCCGTCAGCCCCAGCGGGAAGAAAACCCCATGAACCACCAGCCACTCCAGCGTCCGGTAAAAAAACCCCGTCGTAAAAAAAGAAACGGTAACAACCGCCAGCGTCCCCAGCAGCACCCGATGACGTCCCCGCGCCTTCACCGCCAGCGGCAGGGTGCCGCGCCGTCCCGCCGTCTCCAGCCGCAGCATCCGCCACGCCAGCGCCACCGTCAAAAGAATTGGCAGAAGATACATCACCATTTCCAGATTCGCCGGGATCTCATTCAGAAAATGGAACAGCCACGAACGATCGTTGTCCTCCTCTATGCGGACATAATTTCCCGGCGCGACAAGACAAACGACACTTCCCAGACAGGCGCCTATCGCCCCGCGCCCCATCCACGCCTCGTACCGCCCCCGGCAAAAGGCCCGATACGAAAGCCAACCGGCGAGCGCCGTCGTCGTCACCGTCAGATTCTCCACTGAACAGGCGGCCATCGCGCCCAGAGGCAACATCCACTTCTCCTGCAGGGGCCATGTCCGCCACCGCCCCGCATCCGCCAGATTATACGGCAACAGAAAAATCGCCGCCAGCAACCCGGTCCATAAATACACCGCCGAACCGCAAAGCCAAATGGCCACCTCGCCGAAATGGGACAGCCCCAGCCACAAAAACGCCCCCATCACCAACAGCATCTCCGACTCATCGGCGAAAGCCAGACGCCTCCGGCAGTGCATCAGCAGCACCGCGCACATGGCCGCGAACGCGAAAGCGTTGGCGATATTGAACCAAAACTTACCCAGAAACACAAAAAAGAACTGGACGAAAAAACTCACCAGCCGCCCGCCATGCATCATATAATACCGCCCCAACGAATGAAACACGTCACCGAGGGACTGGATATGATCCCCCGTTTTCCAGACGAGGGCCGCCAGATAATCGTCCCGGTAAAGGGGCATCCAGGCATTGGCCAGATACATCAGAAAAAACCAGCCCAGCAGCACGGCGAAGCCTTTCCGCCTTTGATGGGTCCCCATGAATCAACCTCCGGAATCTTGCCATCATGACGACAAAGATCGGTAAATGGCAATCGTAAATCAAACCCGCCTCATTGGTTTCCATCCCCGCCAATAGTTTAAGGCGTACGACAATCTTACATCGCGTGGATTGAATTCCTGTGAGCAAGGGATACCGTTTCCCTCCGCCCCCACTCGCTATACAGGCTTTCACGCCCGCTTATAAAAGCGGGAGACTCATTGTTTCGGATAACCAGATCATCCTGCCAATACTCCTTTTGCTTTCAATTCATCCCCATTTTATTATAACGCCAGTGTTCGGATTATGTCGATAGGCAAAATCTGAACACTGGCGTTTTCCTTCCAGAACAGGCTTCGCGTCGGCCGCTGATGGAATAAGGCATGCCTGCCGCTAAACGGAAAATTTCCTACACAACAAAAGGAATCCATGCTATACCAGAATAGTAAGATGAAGAAACTGGCCAAAGGCATGAAAGCCGTTGCCGGGAAGTTGGAGGATTTGCAGGCGAAATGGGAAAACACGCTCGTCAATGTGGAGGAAGGACGGGACAAGGCTGCCGTCAAGGCCGTTGCGGAGATGCTCTCCAGGCATGAAGGCAATCCGGCGAATATCACATCGGCGACCAGCGACATGTCCGCATCCTATCTCCCCACAATCAAGGAAAACTTCCTGAACGCCATGCAGATTGTGGACAAGTTCCATGTCAAACAGGCGCTGCTGAAGGCGATGGATGAGGTCCGCAAGGAAGAGCAGAAGAAAACCGCGGACAAGAAGACACTGTTCTCTTACCGCAAGCTGTTCATGGTGCCGGAAAGGAAGATGACCGACGCACAAAAGAATCGCTTGACAAACCTGTCCCAAAGCTTTCCGAAGACAGGGAGGGCGTTCCGCATTGTGCAGGCTCTCGATGAATTCTATTCAGCGGACAGCCGTGACGAAGGAGAGCGGCGCTTTTCCCAGCTATACTCGTGGATGCGCAGGTGTCGGCTTGAACCGATGAAAGAAGCCGCAACTACTCTCATGAACCACAAAGAGGAAATATTGAACTATTTCACGAACCGCTTGACAAACGCCATTTCCGAGGGAATCAATTCAATGATCCAAGCGGCAAAACGAAAGGCGAGAGGCTGCCATACGTTTGAAGGATTTGCGTCTATGATTTATCTCGTTGCAGGAAAATTGAAATTGTCCCTTCCTTGTCCATTATGATTGTGTTTTGTGTTTTCCACTATTTTGGGAGTAGCGCCAAAATTAAGCATTGACTATTTCCACTTTTTACTCCTCTCCAACCAAAACCGACCCCAATTCCCGCGACTACTGGAAAACAGGGGGCGTTCTTTTCTCTACAATCTGCCGAGATAGGGCCACCGGCTCGTCCATTTCCGCGGTTGATGGCCGGTCTGCGAGCGGGGCTGGCGGCGGTCGGGTCGAGGTAAAGCAACGGCGGTCGGTGGATTGCGTTGTTGGACGGCCATTGGAATACTCCCGGCAGCCCCGTACTTTCCTTGCTCGTCACGGCCAGTAACCACGGGCGCCGATTCCCCGCGAAAAGTGAAACGTCCCCGAAAATCCTTACCACAGGACTTTCGGGGACGTTTTTTCGTTTGGCGGCATCCATCCGTCGCGGGATCCGGCATCGCCAAAGAGATGCTATGCCGAATCCTCTGCGCCGGGTACGATACCCTATTTCTCGTCCTTCCAGTTATTCTTCGGCGGGATGATCTTGATGGCCTGCGAGGCTACGGCTTTTTCCGTGCCGGCGTTCAGATAGCAGCAGAGGAATTCCAGGTCGCCGTCGCCGATGTTCATGGTGGAGTGATACCATCCCTGCGGAATCGAAATCAAATCGCCGGGATGGAGCTCCTGTTCCTGCTTGCCGTCGGGGCGCTCGATGGTCTGCATGGCCTTGCCCTTCAGGAAATAAATGAACTCCTCGCTGTCGGGGTGGTTGTGGCGGGTGTGGCCCATGCCCGGCTTGATCTTGCCGATGCCCACCACCATCTTGTCCACGTTCGTGACCTCGGGCTCGTTCATCCACTGGAACTGCCCCCAGTCCAGCACCTGTGTCTCCACGTCGTCCGGCGTTACCATGCTGAGAAATTTCTTCATATCGTTTCCTCCCCTCATTTTTTCAGCGTCTCATTTGGCAATGGCCTTGAAGGCCGCCGCCTGGGCCGTCATGCCGCGCTCCGAAGCCAGCCGCTCGATGGACGAAGCGCCGAAGAAGCCGTCGATTTCGGGCACGTTCTTGATGACGTAGGCCGCGTCCTCGGGGTCGGCAATCGGCCCGCCGTGGCATATGACCATGATGTCCGGCCGCACCGCGCGCCCGGCCTTGATGATGGCGCGGATCTTCTCGCAGCAATCGTCCAGCGTCACCGCCGTCTCAGCGCCGATGGAGCCCTTCGTCGTAAGGCCCATATGAGCCACGAGGATGTCGGCCCCGGCCTCGGCCATTGCCTTGGCCTGCTCGGGATCGAAGACGTACGGGCAGGTGACCATATCGAGCTTGTGGGCCTCGCGGATCATATCGACTTCCAGACCGTAGCCCATGCCAGTCTCCTCCAGATTGGCGCGGAATTTTCCGTCGATGAGCCCGACGGTGGGGAAATTCTGCACGCCGTTGAAGCCCTGGTCCTTGAGCTGCTTCAGGAAAAGCTCCATGACCCGGAACGGATCGGTGCCGCATACGCCGGCAAGCACCGGCGTCTTCTTGACGATCGGCAGCACCTCCTGCCCCATCTCCTGCACGATGGCGTTGGCGTCGCCGTAGGAGAGCAGCCCGGCCAGCGAGCCGCGGCCCGCCATGCGGTAACGACCGGAATTGTAGATGATGAGGATATCCACGTCAGCCTTCTCACTGCACTTCGCTGTGATGCCGGTGCCGGCGCCAACGCCCACAAGAATCTTCCCCTGCTTGATCTGCGCCTTGAAATCCTCCAGAATCTCGGCTCTCGTCTTTTTCAGCATGTTTTTTCCTCCCGTCTTAAAAAAATATTGTATTGTCAGCCCTTATTGGCCTCGATGAGCTCAATCAGCCGCTTCGCCGCGGCCTCGGCGAAATCCGCGTCGTTGATGTTGTTGTCCATCTCGCGGATCTCCACCTGCTTGTTGGTAATGCGCTGCTTCAGCGTCTCAAACAGCGTCTTCCGTTCCTCGGGCCCGTCGAAAGGCTGGCCGTCGGCATCGATCATGGACACGCCCTTCTTCGGCAAAAAGACCGTCATCGGCGTTTCCGCCCCGTTCCACTTCTCGGCGAGCCGCTCCCCGATGGCGGCGTTTTCCGCCACCGTCGTGCGCATGAGCGTGACCGTCGGATTGTGCTTGTAGAGATTGCGGCCCGCGAATTCCTTCGGAACGGTGTCGATCGGACCAAAATTCACCATATCGCAGGCGCCGACGGAAACCACCTGCGGAACCCTGCGCCGGATGGCCGCTCCGCAGCGGTCTGGCCCCGCCGCCAGAACGCCGCCCACCACCTCGTCGCACCACTCCGTGGTGGTCAAATCCAGCACGCCGGCGAAGAATCCGGCGTCAATCAGCGACTCCATCGTCTTGCCGCCGGTACCGGTAGCGTGGAACACCAGCACCTCGTAGCCCGCTTTCTCCAGGCAGGCCTTGGCCTGATCGACGCAGGGCGTGGTAACGCCGAACATGGAGGCGGCGATCAGCGGCCGGGACTCGTCGGTATCGGGCTTCAGCTTCTCCCCGCCGCCGACCATGCCGGCCACCGCCAGCACGGCGTTGCGGAAAATCCGCTTCGAGATCTTGTTCAGCCCCGCCACGTCCACAATGGAAGGAACCATGATGATGTCGCTGGTGCCCACGTACTGGGACACGTTCCCCGACGCCATCGTCGAAACCATGACCTTCGGAACGCCGATGGGCAGCTCCCGCATGGCGGGCGTCACCAGCGAAGTTCCCCCGGAACCACCAAAGGAGATAATGCCGTCGAACTTGCCCTCCTTGTAAAGCTGCGGAATGAGCTTCTTCATGCCGTTGGCCAGAGCCTCCGTCGCCATCGCCCGGTCTTTCCGCTTGACGATCTCGCGGATGTCCTTCCCGGCCGCCGCTGCCACCGCTTCGTTGCTGACGTCCGGCGGGAAAGCAGGCTCGAAAACGCCGGCATGGATCGTCAGGGCCCGCAGCCCCAGCTCCTCCACCAGCCCCTTCGCGTAGAGAAACTCCTTCCCCTTGGTGTCAAAAGTGCCCGCAATAGCGATTGTCTTCATACGATTCCTCCTTTTTGTGACGATTTCCAAACTTCATGAACCACGGTAAGATATTCTACATGAAAGCAAAATATTCCTTCAAGGGCAACAAAAAAGCCACTTCACCATCCGGCCGCCATGCGTCAGATAATCCCGCCCCAACGAATGAAGCACATCGCCGAGGGACTGGATATAATCCCCCGCCTTCCAGAGAGGGCCGCCAGACAATCGTCCCGTTAAAGGGGCATCCAGGCATTGGCCAGATACATCAGAAAAAACCAGCCCAGCAGCACGGCGAAGCCTTTCCGCCTTTGATGGGTCCC
>JAEEGN010000285.1 GCA_016280345.1 Selenomonadaceae bacterium
CGTTGTCCAGATAGATGTCCTTGCCGCGGAAGTACTTGACCGTAGCCATGACGTTCTTCATCGGGACGTAGTCCACGCCGATCTCCCAGCCCTTCTGGCCGGCGCCGATGGCATCGTAGGTCGGCAGCCAGACGGCGGTGTAGCCAAGGTGACGATAGGCGGCGAAGATGCCGAAGGAGCCCTTGTCGGTCTCGTCGGCGCCCTTGTAGTCGAGCTCGATGCTGTAGGCGCGCTTGTTGGCGCTGCCAACCACGCTGGAGGACGGCGAGTTGTTCCAGGCGTAAGCGCCGTTCAGGGCGATATTCTTATCGAACCGGTAGCCGAGGCCGATTTCCCAGATGTTAGAGGACTTCTTGCCGTCGCCATACTGCATCTCGAACTGCGTCTTGTTGGAGAAGCGATGGTAAGCGAGACCCCAGGTGAACTTGTTCTCCTCGCGGTCGTTATAAAGCTCGATGGACTGATAGCTGGCCGTGGCGTTTTCGCCGTTCCAGGCGGAGCTGTAAGGGGTGTCATCCGCGTCATGGTTGGCGCGGCCCAGCGTGACCGTCGCCTTGAAGGCCTTGCCGCCGAAGGTGACCTGACCGCCGGCGACGTTGTCATCGAAAATCATACCGCCGTCCACGTTGGTGATGTACGGCAGTTTACCGAGCAGGATCTGGGTGTTGCCGTACTCGCCCTGCACCCAGGCGCGCTCGACGCGGAAATCGCGGTCGGCGTCCTCAGCGATGGTGCCGTTGGTGGCGTTGCGGCCGCTGTTCATATCGACGCTGTAGTCGATGCGGGCATGGCCGGTCCAGTGCTTGTTGATGCGGGCTTCCGGCTCGAGGCGGAAGGTCACGTAGTTGGCGTTGTTGTGCGGTACGTCCTTATGGTGCTCGTTCCAATAGCGATAGCGAACCGTGCCCTTCCACTTGACGTTGTCCACTTTCTTCTCGAGAGCGGCGACGCGGACGCCGAGGCTCTTGAGTTCGTCGGCGAACTCAGCGGCCAGCTTGTCGATCATGGCCTTGTCAGCGCCGGAGACGTTGCTCTTCGCCATGGCCCGGGCAACCATCTGCGCCATCTCGTAGCGGGTGATTTCCTGGTCGCCGCGGTAGGTGCCGTCGCCGTAGCCCTCGATGACGCCGTCGGCAGCCAGCTGCGCCACCGCGTCATAGGCCCAGTGATCGGCCGGGACGTCCTCGAACGGGTTGGCAGCCGCGAACGTGGTGGACGCGGCGCCGATGACCAGCGCGCTGGTCAGAGCGGAAATAAGTGTTTTCTTCATGGTGTTACTCCTCCTTATGGAATCGTAGAATGAAACCCGGCGGATCCACGACTTCCCGGGCAGGAGCCCCGTTTGAGTGTCCTCGTTTCCTCAAAAGCCGCTCCCGGGGGGAAAAGTGAATCTATCGTTAGTATAGCACACCTTTCACAGAATGCAATAGCTAAAATGAAAGAACTTTTCAGTACCAAAATCCATTCATTTATGAAAAGAGCCGGGCGCCTTTCATAACTGTAAGGCGCCCGGCTCCGTTTCCTTTTGTGAACCGATGAATATTTTTTTCGTGTTTTTTACCGCCGCAGGTTCACGAAAGCCCGGCCGCTGATGAAAAGCACGGCGACAAGATAGGCGGCGAGGACAGCCACGGAGGCCAGGGAAACGCCGGCGCCGCTGCCGATGCCGCGCAAGAGATAGCTCGTATGCGTCAGCGGCAGGCACTCGATGGCGATGCGCAGCGCGTCGGGCAGGGCCCGGGTGGAGAAAAAGGTGCCGCAGAGGAACGACATCGGCAGCAGGATATAGGTATTGACCTGCCCCATCTGCTCATAGGTGCCGAGGTACATCGCCGCCGCGAAGCCGATGCCGGCAAACACGGCGCAGTTCAGCACCAGCACCAGCAGGAACAGCGGCGTGACGGTGAAATGCGCCCCGAAAGCGTAGGCCAGGGCGATGATGATGGCCGAGGAAATCAGCCCCCGCAGCACCGCCGCCAGCACCTTGCCCACGACGTAGGCGAAGGGGCGCAGCGGCGCCGTGATGTATTCCTCGATGCTCTTGTGATAGACGCGCTCGGCGTGAACCGGCGTCACGCTGTTGAAGCTGATGTTCATGGAATTCAGCGCCAGGATGCCGGGCACCAGGAAATCGATATAGGAGCCGCCGCCCGTGGGCTGGATGTTGCGCCCCAGCCCCCAGCCGAAAGCCACGAGATACAGGAGCGGCGCCACCATACGGGAAAGGATGAAAGCGGTCAGCCGGTGCTTCAGCACCACCCAGTCGCGCCAGAAAACCGTCCAGATGTCGGCAAGCACGTCAGAGCCCCTCCTTCCGTCCCGTCAGCTCGATGAAGACGTCCTCCAGATTCGACTCGCGCACCGAGGCCGCCGCGTCCAGCGTGCTGATGAAGCGCCCCGCGTCCTCCCGCGTGTCGAACAGCCGGAACTCCCGCTTGGCGCCGTCCCGCCACTCGACGACGAAACGCCCGAGGCGCGAGATGAAATTCGCCGGCGTGTCCACGGCGATCAGCTTCCCCTTGTTCATGATGGCCACCCGGTCGCAGAGCTCCTCGGCCTCCTCGATGTAGTGCGTAGTGATCAGCACCGTGGCGCCGTCGTCGGCCAGGCGCCGCACCAGCTCCCAGATCCGCCAGCGCACCTGCGGGTCCAGGGCCACCGTCGGCTCGTCCAGGAACAGGATTTCCGGCCGGTGGATCAGGGCGCGGGCGATCAGCAGCCGCCGCTTCATGCCGCCGGACAGCCGCCGCACGCCGTCGTTGATGACGCCGGACAGCTCCACATAGTCCAGAAGCTCGGCGATGCGCGCCTCCCGTTCAGCCCGCCCCATGTGGTAGAGCCGGGCGTGCAGTTCCAGGTTCTCCCCCACCGTCAGATCCTGATCGAAATTCAGATTCTGCGGCACCACGCCGATCATCTGCTTGATGGCCAGCACGTCGTCGGCGTCGTCCACCCGCTTGCCGTCGTAGAGAATCTCCCCCGCCGTGGGCCGCGTCAGCATCGTCAGCATCCGGATCGTCGTCGTCTTGCCGGCGCCGTTCGGCCCCAGGAGGCCGAAAATCTCGCCGGTCCCGATGGTCAGCGACAGCCCGTCCACCGCCACCTTCTCCGCGTTCCGGTTCTGCGCGTCCTTGTGGGGAAACGTCTTGCGGAGGTTCCTGATCTCAATCATGCGCCGCCGCTCCTTTCCCGCGCGCCTCGTCCACCAGCGCCACCGGCGACAGCACCGAGATTCCCTGGGAATTCACGAAAATGTCGGCCCGGACGCCGAAAACTCGCGCCAGCATATCGACCGTCAGGATCTCCTTCGGCGTGCCGTGGGCGAAAACGCCGTGATCCTTGATGACCACGATCTCGTCCGAATACTGCAGGGCGTGGTTGATGTCGTGCAGCACCATGACCACCGTCATCTTGTAATCGCGGTTGATCTCATCGACGATATTCATGACCTCCAGCTGATGGCCGATGTCGAGATACGTCGTCGGCTCGTCCAGCAGCAGGATTCGCGGCTGCTGCGCCAGCGCCATGGCAATCCAGGCCCGCTGCCGCTCGCCGCCGGACAGCACCGCCACCCGGCGGTCCTTGTAGCCCGTCATGTGGGTGCGGTCCAGCGCCCACTCCACCGCCTCCCGGTCCGCCTTCGGGTCGCCGGGCCGCAGCCAGCTCCGGTACGGGAACCGCCCGAAATCCACCAGCTGCCCCACCGTCACGTCCGCCGGCGCCGTCGCCCCCTGGGGCAGGATCGCCAGCCGCTGGGAAAGCGCCTGCCGCCCCATGGCGCGCACGTCCTCGCCGTCCAGCAGCACCTGACCCTCGTAGCGCGTATTCAGGCTCGACAGCGCCTTCAAAAGCGTTGACTTGCCGGCGCCGTTGGGCCCGAGGATGGACGTCCGTTTCCCCTCGGAAAAGGACACGTTCACGTCGCGCAAAATCTCATGTTTCTCGATCGTCACGCCGAGATTTCTCGTTTCCAGCGCCATCAGAGTTCCCTCCTGAGCAAGAAGAGGAAGAACGGCGCGCCCAGCACCGCCATCAAAATACCGACAGGCAGCTCCGTCGGCGCGAACATGGTCCGGGCGAAGGTATCGCTGCCCATCACCACCGCCGCCCCGAGAAGCGCCGCCCCCGGCAGCAGGAAGCGGTAATCAGAGCCGATCAAAAGCCGCGTCGCGTGAGGCACGATCAGCCCCACGAAGCCCAGCAGCCCCACCACCGAAACGGCGCTGGCCGCCAGCAGAGCCGCCAAAGCCGTCATCACCACGCGGGTCAGTTCCACGTTCAGCCCCAGCCCCTTGGCGATCTCGTCGCCCAGCTGCAGGATATTCAGATGCTTCGAGCCCAGCATCGCCAGGATCGCGCCGCCGATGGCGTAAGGCAGGATGATATAGACGTGGGGCCAGCTTCGCGCCGCCAGACCGCCGGCCATGAACATCAGCGCCCCGTGCACCTTGTCGCTGTAGAAAATCAGCATCGCCGAAATCCCCGCCCCCAGGAACGCCGACACCGCGACGCCCGCCAAAATGATGCGGACGGGCCGGATGCCGTTCTTCCAGGCCAGGATATAGATGACGATAGCCGCGCTCATGGCGCCGACGAAGGCCACCGGCGTGATCAGGTACTCATGGCCGGGAAAGACCAGCATCATCGTGATACCCGCCAGGCCCGCGCCCGACGAGATACCGATGATATGCGGGTCCGCCAGCGGATTCTTCATCACCGCCTGGAGGATCGCCCCCGACAGCGCCAGATTCACGCCCACCAGCGCCCCGACCACGGTGCGGGGCAGGCGGATATTCATGATGATCTGCTGGTGCGTGCCGGCGCCGATCCCCGCCAGCGACTGCCAGATCTCCTCTAGGGGAATCCGCACCGAGCCCAGCATGACGCTGGCGGCGAAGGCCACGGCGACCAGAATGCCGAATCCCATCAGCACGGCGGCCCGTCGCGTCGCTGAAATTCCCGCACCAGCGGCTTTTTTCTCTTCCATAGTCTCCCTCCTTGCCGGAATACGGACTTTATGAAAATTTCGCCGAAGGAATTCACGGTTGATTTCATTATAGATTTTCGCCGGAGAAGTGTCAACCGAAACGAAATATCGTCTCTCCCAAGGGATGGGTTCCTTCCTGGATGACGGTTGAC
>JAEEGN010000286.1 GCA_016280345.1 Selenomonadaceae bacterium
GGGATCGCTGTGCCCGTTCCGCAGCCGGAAGCGCCGGCGATAGGCGTGGACGTGGCCGTCCAGGACCACGTCGATCTTCAGCTCGTCAAAGAGGGGCATGAGGCTTTTTCCTACCGGATGCAGGACGGGACGGCCTTCGTCGTAGTCCAGAATGTCCTTGTGCATCAGCACGAACTTCCAAGGGCGGTGGGCGGCGGCCATATCGGCCCGGAGCCAGTCCTTCTGCTCGGACAGCAATCCCTTCTGGAGGCGCTCCAGCTCCCCCCACTGGGTGTTGAGGACAGCGAAATGGACCGGGCCGTAGTCGAAGGAGTAGTAATAGCGCGGAAAACTGGCGCTGCGATTGCCCGGGACGTCGAAATAATTCAGATAGGCGAAGGGAATGCGGGGCTGCCAGTCGCGGCCGTAAACCTCGTGGTTCCCCATGACCGGCGCCAGGGCAGCGTTGGCTCCGATGGGATCCAGCGCGTCAAACCAACTGTACCACTGGTGATGGTCCTCACCGTTGTCCACGAGGTCGCCGAGGAGGAGCCAGAGTTCGGCGTCGGGATTCCGCTGGGCCGCGCTCCGGGCAATCCGCCGCCAGGTGTCGTAGTTCCCGGCGCACTGGCTGTCGGAGGCAATGACCGCCTTGAAGGACTCGCCGTTGTCGCTTTGCAACAGGAACCAGCCGGTGGAGAAGTGGCCGCTCTCCACGCGGTATTCGTAAAACTCGCCGGGCTTCATGCCGACGAAGCGGACAGTGTAGAGATAGACGGGGTGGTCATCGTCGGAGAAGGCCGTGACGACGGGAATCAACGGCCGCTCCGACCGTTTTCCCGCCTGGCGCCAGATAAGGCGGGCGCCGGAATCGGCGATGTCGGAGTGCCAGAGGATAAGGCGCTCGGTCTTGTTGTCCGCGGTGACGATTTGGCGGACGAAGCGCATCGCGGGCCGGGCCGGGGCAGCGAAAAGCTGTCGCAATGGCGCCAGCACGGCGCCCGCCGCCACCAGGAGGGAACGGGCGCTGATGGTGAGAAAACGCCGCCGGGAAACCGGGGCGGCGCACAAGGCGGAAAGCATGGCAGGACTCCTTTCCCACGGCAGTTGATGAGCGAACCGGGGCAAATCATGTATACATGCGCCGCGTGACGTCCGGGCGCTACCGCTTACTATGAGGGATTTCGTTGTAAATTCAATGAAAGAGTCTGGAAGGGAGAGCCGGACTCAGGGCCGCCGTTCCGTTGACCAATGCGGGGGAAAATGCTATGATAGTACGCGGACAGAAACGCCGGCCGGCGTTTTCCCCTTGTCCCGTTGCCGGCCGCAGGAGGAGGAAAAATCATCCATGATCGAACGCTATACGAACCCCGCGATGGGAAAGCTCTGGTCGCTGCAGCATGAGTTCGAGGAAATCCTCGAAGTCGAGATTTGCGCCTGTGAAGCGATGGCGGAGCTCGGCGAGATTCCGAAGGAAGCGGCGGTGAACATCCGCCAAAAGGCATCCTTCGATCTGGCGCGGGTCCACGAGATTGAGAAGGTGACAAATCACGACATCATCGCTTTCCTGACCAACGTTGCCGAGTATGTGGGCGAAGACTCGAAATACGTCCACAAGGGCCTGACTTCCAGCGACGTGAAGGACACCGCCCTGGGCGTTATGATGAGGAAATCTGCCGATATCATCCTGGATGACCTGCGGCAGTTTCACGATGTGCTGAAGCGGCGGGCGGTGGAGTTCAAGCATACGCCCTGCATCGGCCGCACCCACGGCATTCACGCCGAGCCCATGACCTTCGGGCTGAAGCTGCTTCTCTGGATGGACGAGGTGGAGCGCGACATCGAGCGGGTCGAGCACGCGAAGAAAACCGTCGCCGTGGGCAAGCTCTCCGGCGCCGTCGGCACCTATTCCAACATTGACCCGCGCATCGAGAAGATGGTCTGCGAGAAGCTCGGTCTTACGCCGGTGCGGCTGGCGACCCAGGTCATCCAGCGCGACCGCCACGCCGAATACATGACGACGCTGGCCATCGTCGCCAGCTCTTTCGAGAAATTCGCCACCGAAGTGCGGAACCTCCAGCGCACCGACATCCGCGAAGCGGAGGAGTATTTCAGCCCCGGACAGAAGGGCTCCTCGGCCATGCCCCATAAGCGCAACCCCATCACCTGCGAGCGGGTGGCCGGCATGGCGCGGCTGGTGCGCGGCAACGCCATCGCCGCCATGGAGGACATCACGCTCTGGCATGAGCGCGACATCTCCCATTCGTCGGTGGAGCGCGTCATCCTGCCCGACAGCACCATCAACGTCGATTACTGCGTGAAGAAGTTCACGAAGATCATCGACAAGCTGCTGGTCTATCCCGACGCCATGCTGCAGAACATGGGCAAGACCGGCGGCCTCATTTACAGCCAGCGCATCCTGCTGGCCATCGTGAACAAGGGGGTATTGCGCGAGGACGCCTATCAGTGGGTGCAGCGCAACGCCATGAAACGCTGGCTGGAAGGTGAGGACTTCCGGACCAACGTGGAGAAGGACCCCGACATCACGAAGTACCTGACGAAGGCGGAAATCGAGGAATGCTTCGATTACCAGTGGTTCCTCAGGAAC
>JAEEGN010000287.1 GCA_016280345.1 Selenomonadaceae bacterium
CAAAGGCGCTTTTCCGGAGACAGCGGTCCCGGACTTCGCCCCGGCGCCGGTGGAAGTCGCCCTGTTGGAGGAGGACGCCGACGCCCCTGCCGCGGAAGACGGCGAGGGCGAAGAAGTGCTCTCGGGCTTCGCGGCGGAAGCGGCGTGGATTGCCGGACGACTCCGGGACCTTTACGACAGCCGCGTCCAGGTCTTCGACAAGGACGCCGAGGCATACCGGCCGGTCCGCTGGCGCGATATGGCGGTGCTGCTGCGGGCGGTGCGGGGAAAGGCGCAGATCCTGCTGGAGGCACTGCAGGCGCGCGGTATCCCCGCCTACGCCACCGTGGACGCCGGCTACTTCGAGGAAATCGAAGTGAAGCGTATGCTGGCACTGCTGGCGCTCATCGACAACGCCCGGCAGGACATCCCGCTGACCGCGGTACTCCACTCCCCCATCGTCGGAATGACGGCGCAGGAACTGGCCGAAATGCGGGCCGCCGCGCCGGAGGAGGATTTTTATACCGCCTTCGCGCGCTCGGACAATCCCAAGGCGGCCGCGTTCCGCGAGAAACTGGACGGCTGGCGGCGCCTCTCCCGCCGCGCCGGGGTACCGGAGCTTCTCTGGCAGCTCTACCGCGATACCGGTTACTACGACTACGTCGGTGCCGCTCCCGGCGGCCGTCTGCGGCAGGCAAACCTTCGCATGCTCAGCGACCGGGCCGCCGACTATGAGAAAACGAACCTCCGGGGGCTGTTCCGCTTCCTGCAGTTCATCCGCCGGATGCGCGACCGCGATACCGATCTGGCGGTGGCCCGCACCCTGGGCGAAAACGAAGACGTAATCCGCGTTATGACCGTCCATAAGAGCAAAGGCCTGGAATTCCCGGTGGTCGTCCTGGCCGATACCGGCAGGCGTTTCAGCGCCCGGGACACCCAGGGCGACCTCCTGATTCACCGGGAACTTGGCCTCGGCCCCTTTCGCGTCGAAAGTGAAGGTTCCATCGCCTGGCGCTATCCGACGCTGCGGCGGCAGGCCGTTGCCGCCCGCATCCTCCGTGAAAACCGGGCGGAGGAAATGCGCCTTCTCTATGTGGCGATGACCCGGGCCCGGGAAAAACTCATCCTCACCGGCCGGGTAAAATCCCTGCCCCAACTGGCGGTGAAATGGTGCCGATACAACGATTACCGGCCCACCGCCCTGCCCGGATACGCGGCGGCGGCCGCCGGCTCCTGGCTTGACTGGCTGGGAACGGCCCTGGCCCGCGACGAGGCCGGCGGCCAAGCGCTTCGGGAAATCGCCGGCGTAGGCGAACCGCCCGCCATCGAATACGACGGAACGCGTCTGGGAACCCCCCGCTGGCAGATCAGGATCGTCCCACCGCCCGCCGCCCGGACCGCAGAAGAAGAAACGGCGGCGGACGACTGGCTGGAACGCATCCGGGCCCTCGAACCGCTGCCCTGCCCCGACGGCGAAGGGCGCCTTCGCTGCCTCGACTGGCGTTATCCCTGGAAAGGTGACATTCCGGCGAAGCTAACAGTAACCGAGTGGAAACGGCGGCAGATTGACGCGATGCAAGAAGCAGCGGCAAGCGAACCGCCGACAGTCTATCTGCCCGGCCTGCCGGAGGAGGACGCTTTCGCCCCGCCGGTTTTCCTGTCGGAGCCGACGACGCAGGCCCCCGGCGGCATGGCTTACGGCACCCTCATGCACGCCGTCCTGCAGCGCCTTGATCTCAGCGGCGATTGCACCCAGGCCGACATCGACGCCCAGCTGGACCGCCTCGCGGCCGACGGCGTCCTGTCGGCGGAAGAGCGGGCCATCGTCCGCAGCGCCAGTCTGGCGGCCTTCTTTGCCTCGCCGCTGGGACAACGCCTGCGGAGCGCCCCCCGCGTCTGGCGCGAGCAGCCTTTCAGCCTGCTCCTCCCCGCTGCCCGCCTCGACCCTGACGCCGCCCCCGGCGACGAAATCTTCCTCCAGGGTGTCATCGACGTCTTCTTCGAGGAAGCGGACGGCCGCACCGTACTGATCGACTACAAGACCGACCGCCATACCGATCCGGAGACCATCCGCCGCCGTTACCGGCAGCAGCTCTCCCTCTATGCCGAGGCCATCCGACGCCTCACCGGGAAGATGGTGCAGGAGGCCTACCTCTACCGCCTTTTCGACGGGGACGCGATCGCGGTGCCCGTATGAGCGGCGGCGCCGACCAGATTTGCCCGATTCCGGGAAAAAGCTTGTTGCATATTCCGCCGTTCTTGGGTATGATTATAGGATAGGAATGAAAGCCTGTTCCTTTCCCCGGCCGGGGAAATACTGCAAAAGCAAGGTGTAGCGAATGAATTACGATTTGGACCTGGCGGTCAGTGCCCTGCCGTTGCTCTTTTTGGGCGCGGGAGTGACCATCAAGATCACGGCGCTTTCCGTTGGTTTCGGCATCATCATCGGTCTCTTCGTCGGCATTGCCCGCATCTCGAATTCCCGGCTGCTGCGGCTGTTGGCGGCGGTCTACGTGGACTTCCTGCGGGGGACGCCGCTTCTCGTACAGATCTTCCTCGTCTATTTCGCCCTGCCGGTGGTCACCGGCCAGCACATGGACCCGTTCCTGGCCGCCATCTCGGCCTGCAGCATCAACAGCGGCGCCTATATCGCCGAGATCTTCCGGGCCGGCATCCAGTCAGTGGACGACGGGCAAATGGAGGCAGGCCGGTCCCTGGGCCTGTCCTGGGGCCAGACCATGCGCTATATCATCGTGCCTCAGGCCTTCAAGCACGTCATCCCGCCCCTGGGGAACGAGTTCATCGCCCTCCTCAAGGATTCGTCGCTGGTATCGGTCATCGGCTTTGAGGAGCTCACCCGCCGGGGGCAGCTCATCATCGCCCGCACTTACGGGTCGCTGGAAATCTGGACCGCCGTCGCCTTCATTTACCTCATCATGACGATTGCCATTTCCCGGCTGGTCGCCTACCTCGAAAGGAGGTTCCAGGTCAGTGATCGACATTAAAGGCCTTCGTAAGTCCTTCGGCGACACCGAAGTGCTGCGGGGCATCGACCTTTCCGTCGCCGACCGGGAAGTTGTGGTCATCATCGGCCCCTCCGGCTCGGGGAAATCGACACTTCTCCGTTGCATCAACTATCTGGAGCAGCCCACCGCCGGCACGATCACCATCGACGGCGACGAGGTCTGCGAACGCAACCTCAACGCGATCCGGGCCGAAGTGGGCATGGTGTTCCAGCGGTTCAACCTGTTCCCCCACATGACGGTGGGCGAAAACATCACCCTGGCCCCCCGCAAAGTCCGGAATATCGACCCGGCGGAGGCGACCGACATCGCCCGGTTCCTGCTGCAGAAAGTCGGCCTGGCGGACCGCATCGACGCCTACCCGGAGCAACTCTCCGGCGGCCAGCAGCAGCGCGTCGCCATCGCCCGGGCGCTGGCGATGAAACCGAAGATCATGCTGTTCGACGAGCCCACCTCGGCCCTCGACCCGGAAATGGTCAAGGAAGTCCTGAACGTCATGCAGGAACTGGCCACCGAAGGCATGACGATGGTGGTGGTAACCCACGAGATGGGCTTCGCCCGCAAGGTGGGAGACCGGGTGCTCTTCGTGGACCAGGGCGTCATCGTGGAGCAGGGGACGCCGGAGGACATCTTCTCCCATCCGAAGGAGGAACGGACGAAGCTGTTCCTGTCAAAGGTCCTGTAATGCGGGATTCTGTATCGCCGCGGGGACGAGACCCGCGGAAAAAGGAGCGGTAAGATGGCGTACGTAGCGCTGTATCGGAAATGGCGCCCCACGGGCTTCGACAGTCTCGTGGGACAGGAGCAGGTGAGCCGGACGCTGGCCCAGGCCATCCGCACCGGGCGGGTCGGCCACGCCTATCTGTTTTCCGGCCCCCGGGGCACCGGCAAGACCAGCACGGCGAAAATCCTGGCCAAGGCGCTGAACTGCGACCGGGGCCCGACGCCGGAACCCTGCAACGAATGCGAGAGCTGCCGCCGCATCAACGACGGCACCTCCATGGACGTGCTGGAAATCGACGCCGCCTCCAACCGCGGCATCGACGAAATCCGTGGCCTGCGGGAGACGGTGAAGTTCGCGCCCGCTGCCGGCCGTTGGAAGGTCTATATCATCGACGAGGTCCACATGCTGACCACCGAAGCCTTCAACGCCCTCCTGAAGACCCTGGAGGAGCCGCCGGCCCAGGTGGTATTCATTTTGGCCACCACCGAGATTCACAAGGTCCCGGCCACCATTCAGTCCCGTTGCCAGCGATACGATTTCCGGCGGATTGCCGACGCCGATATCGAGGCCCGGCTCCGTTACGTCTGCGACGCCTCCGGCATCGCCGCCGAAGACGCGGCCCTGTCGCTCATCGCCCGGGAGGCCGCCGGCGGCATGCGGGACGCCCTTTCCTCACTGGACCAGTGCGCGGCCCTGGCGGAAGGAAGCGTCACCGAGGCGCTGGTGCGGGACGTGCTGGGGCTCATCGGCCGCGAGGGGCTGGAGCGGCTTTTCGCCGCCGTCGCCGGCCACGACGCCCGCACCGCCCTCACTCAGACGGCGGAAATCCTGCGCGAAGGCAAGGACATCCGCCGGCTGGTGGCGGAGCTCATCGACGAGCTCCGGGCCGTCATGGTCTATCAGGCCGCCGGAGCCTTGAAAGAACTCCCCTTCGATGTGCCGCCGGAAACCCTGGCACGGGAGGCGGCCTTGATCGCCCCGGAGGCCATCCCGCCCATGATCGCCCGGCTCCATGAAGCCCTGACCGAGCTCCGCTGGACCACCGAGCCCCGGATTGCCGTGGAAACGGCCCTGCTGACGCTCTGCCGCGCCCCCGCCGCCACTGCTTCGGCGTCGGCCGCGCCCGCCACCGACGACAGCCGCCTCACCGCTCTCGAAGCACGCCTGGCCCAGCTCACTGCCGAGCTGGCCGCCCGTCCCGCCGCCCCGCCAGTACCGGCAACAGTCCCGCCACCGCCAG
>JAEEGN010000288.1 GCA_016280345.1 Selenomonadaceae bacterium
CCCCGGACGCGGAGTTTGGCGATGACCTCCCGGTCGGCGAAGAACCGGCCCTCGCCGTGGGAGACGGCGATGGTGTGGAGGTCGCCGACGTTCACGTTGGCAAACCAGGGAGAGAGGTTGGAAACGACGCGGGTCTGCACCATGCAGGAGACGTGGCGGCCGATGGTATTGAAGGTCAGCGTCGGCGAGGCGTCGGTGAGGGACTGGATCGTGCCGGAGGGCAGGAGCCCCAGCTTGACGAGGGCCTGGAAGCCGTTGCAGATACCCAGCATCAGGCCGTCCTGCTGCTGCAGGTGCTTGGTGACGGCCTCCTGGATCTTGGGATTGCGGAACATGGCGGCGATGAATTTCCCCGAGCCGTCGGGCTCGTCGCCGGCGGAGAAACCGCCCGCCAGCATGACGATCTGGGCCTCGCGGATGCCCCTGACGATCGCCTCCACGGACTCCGCAATGTCGCGGGGCGTGAGGTTGCGGACCACCAAAGTCTGCACTTCCGCCCCGGCCTTCTCGAAGGCGCGGGCGGATTCATACTCGCAGTTCGTGCCGGGGAAAACGGGGATGAAGACCCGGGGCCGCGCATAGTGCGCCCTGACCTGGATCCGCGGCCCCTGCTGGTAGAGGACGGTCTGGGGCGCCGAGCCGGTCTGCCGCACCTGGGTCGGGAAGATCTTCTCCAGCGGCGCCGTCCAGGCCCGCTCCACCTCGGCCAGCGTCAACACCACCTGGCCGCAGACGACGCTGTCCACCAGCGTCGTGGTGCCCAGCTCATAGAAGTTCGTGCCCTCCAGCACTTCCGCCAGATTGAGGCCGGAGGGAAGCTCCAGCACCATCGTGCCATAGTCGGGGCGGAACAGGTCGTCCCGCTGGGGCACCCGGCTGAAGTTCATGCCGACGCCGTTGCCCAGGCACATGCGGGAAATCGTGGCGGCGATGCCGCCGACGCGCACCGTGGCCGCGGCCAGCACCTTGTGGGCGGCGGTCAACGCCTGCACCCGGTCGAAATTCTTCAGGAGCTGGCGGAAATTCGGCATATCGTGGGCGTCCCGGGGACAGGGCAGGACGACGACCTTGCTGCCGGGGAACTTGAACTCCGCCGACACCGCCCGCTTCGCGGACATGACGCCGACGGCGAAGGCGGCCAGGCAAGGCGGCACGTGGATATCCATGAAGGAACCGGACATGGAATCCTTGCCGCCGATGGCGGGAATGCCGAGCTCATGCTGGGCCCAGAGAGCGCCCAGGAGCGCGATGAAAGGCTTGCCCCACTTCTTCGGGTCGGTGCCCAGGCTCTCGAAGTACTCCTGCAGGGAGAGCCGGATGCGGTCCACCCGGCCGCCCATGGCGACGATTTTCGCCGCCGCCTCCACGATGGCGTAAATCGCGCCGTGGAAGGGGCTCCACTCCATGAAATGGGGATCGAAACCGTAGGCCATGGCCGTAGCGGTGACGGTGTCGCCGTGCAGCATGGGGAGCTTGGCGATCATGCCCTCCTGGGGCGTGAGCTGCTTCTTGCCGCCGAAGGGCATCAGCACCGTGCCGGCGCCCACGGTGGAATCGAATCGCTCGCCCAGCCCCTTCTGGGAGCAGACGTTGAGCTCGCCCAGGTTCGCCTGCCAGGCGGCGGAGAGGTCCCGGCCGCACTGCTTCACGGACTCGGGGATCTGCCAGAGGTAGCGGTGCTCCGCCGGCGGCGAAGCGACGCGCGCCTCCACGTGCTGGCGGACGCCGTTGGTATCGAGGAAACTGCGGCTGATGCTGACGATCGTCTTGCCCCGCCACTCCATGACGAGCCGCGGGTCGGCGCTGACCATCGCCACGATGGTGGCTTCGAGGTTCTCCTCGTTTGCCGCCTGCGTGAAATCGTTGACGTCCTTCATGGCGATGACCACCGCCATGCGCTCCTGGGACTCGGAGATGGCCAGTTCGGTGCCGTCCAGGCCCTCGTATTTCTTGGGCACGGCGTCGAGGTTGATCTGGAGCCCCGGCGCCAGCTCGCCGATGGCGACGGCGACGCCGCCGGCGCCGAAGTCGTTGCAGCGCTTGATGAGCTTCGCCACTTCGGGGCGGCGGAACAAGCGCTGGATCTTGCGCTCGGTGGGCGGATTGCCCTTCTGGACCTCGGCGCCGCAAGTCGCCAGGGAATCCACGGTATGCTGCTTGGAGGAACCGGTGGCGCCGCCGCAGCCGTCCCGGCCGGTGCGTCCGCCCACCAGGACGACGACGTCCCCCGGCTCCGGGGCCCGGCGCACCACGTTGGTCTTCGGCGCCGCCGCGATGACGGCGCCGATTTCCAGCCGCTTCGCCTCGAAGCCCGGATGATAGACCTCCGTCACCTGCCCGGTGGCGAGGCCGATCTGATTGCCGTAGGAGCTGTAGCCCGCCGCCGCTTCCTGGGTGATCTTCTTCTGGGGGAGCTTGCCCATGCGGGTCTCCCCCACCGGCCGACGGGGATCGGCCGCCCCCGTCAGCCGCATGGCCTGATAGACGTAGGAACGGCCCGACAGGGGATCGCGGATGGCCCCGCCCAGGTAGGTGGCGGCGCCGCCGAAGGGCTCGATCTCCGTCGGGTGGTTGTGGGTCTCGTTCTTGAACATGACCAGCCAGTCCTCGGGGTTCCCGTCATGCTCCGCCTTCACCACGATGGAGCAGGCGTTGATCTCGTCGGACTCGTCGAGGTCGTCGAGCTTTCCGTCTTTCTTCAGCGCCTTCATGCCCATGACCGCGATGTCCATGAGGGTCACGTCGCGCTTCTGCATCTCCTGGTCGCCGTAAACCGCCAGCCGGTCGTCCACGTAGCGGTGGTAGGCCTTCTCGAAGAGCGGCGCGAAATACCCCCGCTCGAAATCCACCAGATCGATGGCGGTGGTGAACGTGGTATGGCGGCAATGATCGGACCAGTAGGTATCCAGCACCCGCAGCTCGGTGATGGTGGGCGGGCGCTTCTCCATCTCGGCGAAATACCGCTGGCAGAATTCCAGATCGTCGAAGCTCATGGCGAGCCCCTTCTCCGTCCGGAACCGCTGCAATTCGTCGAGGCTGAAGCCGTTGAACCGGGTCAGCACTTCCACGTCCGGCGGCGCGGCCGTTTCCAGCGCCAGCGTCTCCGGCTTTTCCATCGACGCCTCCCGGCTCTCGACGGTATTGATGAGATACCCCTTGATCCGGGCGAAAGTCATATCGTCGACGTCCCCTACCAGGACCACCACCGTCGCCGTGCGGATCTGCGGCCGCTCCTTCTGGGTGATGAGCTGGACGCACTGGGCGGCGGAGTCGGCCCGCTGGTCATACTGCCCGGGCAGCGGCTCGATGGCGAAGGAGCGGGCTCCCTTGAACACCGGCAGCTTCTCCTCGTAGATGATGTCCACCGGCGGCTCGGCAAAGACCACGTCACGGGTGCGGAGATATTCCTCCTCACTGAGTCCCTCGATGTCATAGCGAGTGATGAGCCGGACCGCCTTGAGGTCCAGCAGGCGGAAAGTCTCGATGAGATCCGCCGTGAGCTGCTGCGCCGGGATGTCGAAGAACCCCTGGCGCTTTTCCACAAAAACTCTTCTGACTGCCATAGTTGCCTCCTGCTGCTTCCCTTTGCGCCGCTGCTCCGAAGAACGGCGTCAGGCGGAGGGCCCGCCGTTGCGCTTCTCAAACGGAAAACCGTATCGGGTACGTATCAGACCTTGCGGGCGAAAGACGGATTCTCGTCCAGGAGCGAGAGATCGAGCTTGATCACGACCTTCGTCACCGGCGCCGGCCCCTCCACCATCGTGAAGGGACGGTGGACGTCCTTCGGCAGGAGCATCACGAAATCCCCCGCCGCGATATGGAAGATGCTCTCCGGCACCAGCCCCTCGAAGAACTCGACGTCCTTCGTCTCGTCGTAGGGGGTGCGGACGACGAGGTCCGGGCTCATGGGGCAGATCCCCAGGTACTCCTCCCCCTCCACCATGTAGAGGATATCCATGAAGCGCCGGTGCGCCTCGGGGACGCACTCCTCCACGGGCCGCGTCTTATAGCGCATGATGGTCGCGTAGCAAAGGCTGCCGTCGATCTCGTAGCGTTCGCCCTCCTTCATCGCCGAGAAATCCCGGCCCCCGAGATATGCCAGCGCCTTCTCCACAGCGGGAGGGAACTGCTTCTTCCGGGGGCCCGCCAGCTTGCCAATCAGCATAATCAACTCTCCTTTGACGCGCCGCGCATCGACGGCGGCGCGCGTTTCGGTAAAATCTTCTTGCCACAGGGTATGGTCTATGATATCATCATTTTAATAAAAAAACCACTTCTACGCAATGATTGGAGCCCGAAATTTTTAGATTTTTCCGCCGCCGGCGCCCCCGCCTCTTACCGGGACGGGGATTTCTTTCTGCCAGGACGGGACGGGAGGAGGATTTTTCATGTACGAACTATTGGAACTCCTGGAGAACGACGCCCGCCGGCCGGTCAACGAGCTGGCCGGGGCGCTCTGCCGCAGTGAATACGAGGTGGAAAAAGAACTCCAGGCGCTGGAAAAGGACAAGATCATCCTGGGCTACAACACCCTGATCGACTGGAACAAGGCAGGCCGCAGCGCGGTCACGGCGGTCATCGAGGTGAACCTGACGCCCCAGCGGGAGGTGGGATTCGACGCCATCGCCGCCCGGGTGGCGCGCTTCGACGAAGTGCGCGCCGTCTATCTGATGAGCGGCAGCTTCGACCTCCTGGTCATCATCGAGGGCGAATCCCTGAAAGACGTGGCCGACTTCATCGCCACCCGCCTCGCCACCATCGAAGGCGTGACCTCGACCCGCAGCCACTTCATGCTGAAAGCCTACAAGAAGGACGGCGTCCTCCTCGAGGGCCGCGAGCCCGACCGGCGGCTGGTGGTGTCGCCATGAAGAACTGGAAGGACATCCTCTCTCCGGCGGTGCAGAGCGTTCCCCCTTCGGGCATCCGCCGCTTCTTCGACATCGCCGCCGAAATGGACGACGTCATATCGCTGGGCGTAGGCGAGCCGGACTTCGTGACCCCCTGGACCATCCGCGAGAGCTGCGTTTACGGACTGGAGCAGGGCTACACCTCCTACACCGCCAACCGCGGCATGCCGGAACTGCGGGACGAGATCGTGCGCCATTACGCCGACCGGTACGGACTCGCCTACGACAGCGGCGAAGAAGTGCTGGTGACGGTGGGCGTCAGCGAAGCCCTCGACCTCGTCATGCGGGCCCTCCTGGCACCGGGCGACGAGGTCCTGATTCCCGAGCCCTGCTACGTCTCCTACAAGGCCTGCACGACGCTGGCGGGCGGCGTACCGGTACCCGTCCCGGCGAAAATCGAGAACGAATTCCGCGTCACGCCGGACGATCTCGCCCGCCACCTGACGCCGCGCACCAAAGCGCTCCTCATCGGCTACCCCAACAACCCCACCGGGGCCGTCATGGAACAGGAGGACCTGCTGGCGGTGGCCCGCTTCGCCGAAGCCCATGACCTCATCGTCATCTCCGACGAGATTTACGGCGACCTCACATACGGCGGCGGGGAACACGTCTGCTTCGCGGCCCTGCCCGGCATGAAGGAACGCACCATCCTCCTCAACGGCTTCTCCAAAGCCTATGCCATGACCGGCTGGCGCATCGGCTACGCCCTGGGCGCGCCGGAAATCCTGGCGGCGATGACGAAGATCCACCAGTACACCATGCTCTGCGCCCCCATCACCGCCCAGGTCGCGGCCATCGAAGCCCTGCGCCGCGGCGAGAAGTACATGAAGAAAATGGTGGCCGAGTACGACCGCCGCCGCAGTTTCATCTACCGCGGCTTCACGGAAATCGGCCTTCCCTGCTTCGAGCCCCGGGGCGCCTTCTACATCTTCCCCGACGTCACCTCCACCGGCCTCACCTCGGAGGAATTCGCCGAACAGCTCCTGACCAGCGAACACGTCGCCCTTGTCCCCGGCAGCGCTTTCGGCGCCTGCGGCGAAGGATACGTGCGCTGCTCCTACGCCACCGCCCTCGACCAGATCGACGAAGCCCTGGCCCGCATCGGGAACTTCGTCCGGAAACGCCGCCGCTCCGTCTGATTGCCCCTTTTTCCCTCGCTCCCGCCGCGCCCGCGGGCGGTTCCGAAGCCCCTGGTATGCCGTTTCAGCATAAATGATGACGGTTCGCGCTTTTTTCTGATAGAATAAAGGTGTATGTGTGAACCGATGGCAGGGACGGGGACGCGGGAAGAGCCCCGGCCCAATCACGAACCGGGAGGCGGGCTTCATGCAGAACAACCGGCTGCGGTATCTCCGTGAAAAAGAGGCGCTGACGCAGACGAACATCGCCAACGCGCTCCATATCGGTCAGTCGACGTACAACCGTTACGAACGGGGCATCCGGGAACCCGACCACGAAACGCTCAAGAAGATTGCCGATTATTTCCACGTGTCGCTGGATTTCCTCCTGAAACACGACCGCCCTTACACCCGGAAGGAGCCGGGCATCGAGCTCTCGGCCTTTCTCATGGAGGGCTCCTACAAGATCTTTTCCCGCACCCCGACGCAGAAGGACCGGAAGAAACTGGTAAGCCTGATCACCGCGCTTTACGGCGACGAGGCGGACAACAAGAAATCGGACAAATCGACGTAAAGAACCCGCTGGCGCCATGCCAGCGGGTTCTTCTTGCTCTTTACGGGTTCCGGCGGGGACGCGTCATCGGCGCCAGCCGGTCACTGCAGGAGGCCGGCGAGCGCGGTGCCGCACTCGCTGGTGGACGCCTTGCCGCCCTGGTCCGGCGTCAGCGAGATCTTCTTCACCAGCATCGTCTCGATGGCATCGATGATCTTGGCGCCCCAATCCTCATGGCCCAGGAAGTCCAGGAGCTGCGACGCCGCCCAGATCGAGGCCAGCGGGTTCGAGATGCCGCGGCCGGCGATGTCCGGCGCCGAGCCGTGGATGGGCTCGAACATGGACGGGAAGGTCCGGTCCGGATTCAGGTTGGCGCCCGCCGCCAGCCCCATGCCGCCGGCGATGGCCGCGCCGAGATCGGTCAGGATATCGCCGAAGAGATTGGAGGCCACGACGATCTGGAACCGTTTCGGATCCTTCACCATGAACATCGAAGCGGCGTCCACCATCAGCGAATACGTCTTGACGTCGGGGAACTCCTTGCCCACCTCGGCGAAGATCTGATCCCAGAACACCATCGAATAATTGAGGGCGTTGCCCTTGCTGACGGAGGTCAGCGTCTTCTTCTCCTTCTGGGCCAGCTGGTACGCGTAGCGGATGACCCGCTCGCAGCCCTTGCGGGAGAAGACGGCGTGCTGGATGGCGACCTCCTGGGGCGTATTCCTGTATAGCCAGGCGCCGGCGCCGGCGTACTCGCCCTCGCTGTTCTCGCGGATGAACGTCATGTCGATGTCTTCCACCTTGACGCCGGCCAGCGGGCAGATGGCCCCCTTCAGGAGTTTCACCGGACGCAGGTTGATGTACTGGTCGAAATCGTGACGGATGCGGAGCAGGAGATCCCGCAGGGAAACGTGATCGGGCACGCCGGGATAGCCGACGGCCCCCAGGAGGATCGCGTCATGCTGCTTCAGCGTTTCCA
>JAEEGN010000289.1 GCA_016280345.1 Selenomonadaceae bacterium
CCGGCAGATCAGCTGCGTCATCGTCCCCATCGGACAATAGACGCACCAGGAGCGCGGCTTGAAGGCGAGCATCGTCAAAAGGCCGAGGATGGCCGAGGTCAGCATCAGGCTGTAAAGGCCGAAGGCGAACTGCGCCACCCACGGCGCGGCGCCGCCCGTGTAGGCCCATTCCCAGGGCACGCGCAGCGTCCAGAAGAGCGTCACCGTCGGCGAAAGCGCCGCCGTACCCGCGTACACGCACCAGGTCGTATAGAGCATCTGGACGAACATCGCCAGGAAGAACGCAAGAAAGCCGTAGCGGAACACTTTGCCCTTCATCCAGTCCGGCACGTCGCGGCGGCGCGAGAAGCCCTTTTGCCCGCCCAGGGCGCGCAGGAGCTGTCCCCGGTCGCAGTAGCGGTTGCAGAAGCCCTTGTTGCCATAGCCCACGGCGAAGATCAGCGGCAGGCAGAAGCTGATGAGCCCGAGCCAGGCGAACAGGATATGGAAGAAGCCCATCGTGAAGTAGATGACGGACCAGATCCACAGATAATTGTACCAATGCGTCTTTTTCATGGGCGCGCCTCAATCCGTATGACGGAGGCCGGACATTCCCGGGCGCAGAGCCCGCAGCCGACGCAGCGCGCGTCGTCCACGACGGAATACGTCCCCTTCCAGACCGTGATGGCGCCGCGGGGACAGACCTCCATGCAGGCGCCGCAGGCGACGCAGAGATTCCGGTCCACCACCGCGTGGCGCTTTGCCCTGTTCTCAGCCATCCGCTGTTCCCTCCTGAAACGTCCTGTCTCCCCGGAAAACGTCCGCGGCCTTCGTGCCGGCCGTTGCCCGGCGTCAGGGAAGGTTCCGCTTCCCGGTGATTTCCTCCAGGGTGATTTTCCCGACGAGCACCCGCGACAGGTTCCGGCAGCGGTCCAGCGGGAAATCGGGGTAGCCGTACCGCTCGTTCAGCAGCCGGAGGGCCCGCCGGACTTCGTCCTCGTCCTCCGGGAACGCGCAGCGCCCGAAGCCGATCACGCTCTCGTAGCGCGCCGTGATGCCGTGGGCCATTTCCTCGGTCCGGTGGAAGATATCGCCCTCCACGCAGACCTCGGGGTGCGCCCGCAGCAGCTCGACCTTCCGCCCCTCCCGGGCGCAGTGGAAATACACCGCGATTTGCCCCTCCGCCGCTTCCAGGGCGAAGGAAACGGGCACGACGTAGGGGAACCGGTCCCCCTGCATGCCGATCCGCAGCGTATCACACCGTGACAGGATGGCGAGGATCTCGCTCCTGTCGGTCACTTCCCGCTCTTTCCGTCGCAATCGCCAACGCCTCCCGTCCGGTTTTGCCGCGGCCGCCGGCCGGGCACAGAGCCGTTTTCGTCGCGCCGTTTTCGTGCCGGGAAAACGGCGCTCTGCCTTTCAATATATCCCAGGGCGGGAGAAAAGTCAATCGGCCACGGGGCAATTACGCGGCCGCGGGTGGCGGAGCCTGTCCCGCGCCGTCGCTTGCGTTCTCCGGGAAATTCCGCTATAGTTAGAGTATCGACAACGAAAGGAGCGGGGAACGCATGACGACGATACGACGGATGGGACTGGCGCTGGCGCTGGCGGCGGGCGTCCTGCTGGGCGGCGCGGCGGAGGCGGCGATGGGAGAGGAAGAGCAGCAGCTCGACGTCCTTTCGACGCAGAAGCAGATATGGGAGCGGGAAATGTGCCTCGACGAAGCCATCGCCCAGGACGGGAAATTCGTCGTGACCGACCTCGACCGCAACGGGCGGCTGGAGCTCCTGTTCACGACGACGGCCGGCCCCGAAGAACGTATTGAGAACTGGGGCTACGAGGTCAATGAACAGGGCGACGGCGTTGCCCTCATCAAGTTCCCGGAGGCGGCGGGGGATCTGGTGATCGACCGGCCTCTCGTCACCATGTATTTCGCCTGTCAGATCGGCACCCGCCATTACGTTTTCTCCTCCTCCCGGTGGCGCCCCAACGCGTCGGGCGGCTGGACGCACCGTGGCGGGCTGTTTGGCCTGTGCTTGTGGCAGGGAACCTTCCGGGCGGAGCCTTTGGGCAGCTTCCATGAACTCCATGAAGGGCGCGACCTGTCTCCCGTGGCGGCGGTGTACCGCGACCGCGACGCCAGGGTCATCGACGAAGCGGCTTACCGGAACCTCGCGCGCGAAACTTACAACTACTACCACCTGTTCGAGGTGAAGCTGGGCTGGGTAAAGGTCGCCGAGCTGGCAAAGGCGATGGGCGACAGGGAGAAAGTGCGGGCGCTGTTCGCCCGTTCCTGGGCGGATTTCCGGGAGAAGGAGATAGACGTCGGACCGGTGCACTGACGGCCGCGCCGTATCGTCCGGCCGGCGTCCTTGACAACGGGGCAACCGCTGAGTAATATTTGAACAGACAGCTTCATGCGACAGGAAAAAGGAACGGGGGTAATCCGCATGACAACGAACCTTTCCGAAAACGAAATGCCGCTTTCGGTGCTGGTCGCCGACGGCGACGAAGACAGCCGGCGGCGGACGCAGGCGGCGCTTGCCGAGGCCGGCATCGGCTCCGACGGGGCCGGCAGCGGCGCCGAAGCGATGGATCTGGTTCACCTGCGTCACGCGCGGCGGCAGGACTATGACCTGATTCTCGTCGACCGGGCGCTGACGGCTCCGGGCGGCGCGGCGATTGTCCGCGAGATCCGCGACCTGCTCGGGGAGAACGCCACGGTCGCCACGGTCGTCATCGCCGTTTCCCCGCAGGACGATGCTGACGCGGCGGGCTCCGACGCGGACGCGTTCCTGGCAAAGCCCTTCTCTTCGGCGGACGTCCTGCGGGAATACCGCCGGGCGCGCCGTCACCGGCTGTCCGGCGACAGTATGCCGCATCCGGCGGAGCTGGAGGGCAAACACATCCTCGTGGCCGAGGATATGACGGTCAGCGCCGAAATCGTCAGGCAGATGCTGGCGATGAATTTCCTGACGGTCGATCGCGCCGAGGACGGACGGAAAGCCGTCGATCGCTTCGAGGAAAGCCCGGCCGGTTACTACGACGCGATCCTGATGGACATCCGCATGCCGGTCATGGACGGACTCGACGCCACCAAAGCCATCCGCGCTTTGGCGCGGCCCGACGCGAAAACCGTTCCCATCATCGCCCTGACCACAAGCCAGCATGACGAGGACGTGCAACGCTCGCTGGCGGCGGGCATGGACGCGCACCTGGAGAAGCCGGTGGAGCCGGAGCAGCTTTACCGCACGCTGGCGGAGCTGATCGGCAAACGCTGACCGCGGGAAATCGAAAATTGCCATTGACAGGAAAGACGATGGCGACCAAACGGGGCTGTGTCCAAAAAAATGCTTACCAGTGCACTCCCTCCGGCGCTTCGCGCCGTAACGTGCCACTGGCACGTCACGCCCTCCCGAGGGAGGCTCGCAGAGCCAAAGCCGAAGTTTTACGCGGAAATTATGCGAGAACTATATGATTTCGGCATTTCTTTGGCGTAACGTGTCGGCGAGAAGCAAAACAAAAAAAGGCGCCCAGCGGTTGGGCGCCTTTTTTGATTGCTTTTGACGATAAAAAGTCAAAAAGACAAATGAAAAAATGGAAACGAGTGGCAAGAAGCTTGATATTTCGGGATTTATCGTGTTTTTGTCCGACTTTTTTCGATTTTTTCTACTGAACAAAACGCTTTACATGGTGTCTATTTTGTGGGGAACGAAATCCCTCCGCGCCCCCTCCCTTCGCGCCTCAGAGGAGGTTCGTAACGCGAAAGCTGACGGTTGACGTATAAAGGTTTTCGCCAAGCCTAAAAGGGTGGCGCGGCGATCGGAGGAGGCTTCTTCGCCCGCTCATGCTCCTTCTGGCCCCTTCGGCGGCAGGGCGCGGATGATCTGGTCCTTGCCGTGGCGTTTGCCGTAGTAGAGCTTCGCGTCGGCGTCGTCCATCATGTCCTGGACCGACGCGCCCTCCCGGTAAGGGGCGAGGCCGATGGTCACGGTCACCGACACCTCCGTCTCGTCCCGGTAGAGCACTCTTGCGGCCTTGATCTCGCGGCGGATGCGCTCGGCCGCTTCGGCCGCCCGGTCCTCGCCGGCCTTCAGCAGGACGAGGATTTCTTCGCCGCCCCAGCGGAAGACGAAGTCGTCCTTCTTCACGCAGGTGGAAATGACGCGGGCGATCTGCTTCAGCACCTCGTCGCCGCAATCGTGGCCATAGGTGTCGTTCACCTGTTTGAAGTCGTCGATGTCCAGCAGCAGCAGGCAGAAATCCGACTGCCCGGCGCGGGCCAGCGCGTGGGCCGCCTGCAGATGGGTGTCCAGACTCCGGCGGTTCAACAGGTGCGTCAGGGTATCGTAGTTGGCGTGCTTCTCCAGCTCTTCCACCAGGAACTTGCCGCCCAGATAAGTGATGACGTTCACCGACAGCAGCATGAGGCCGAGGCCGACGACGCGGAACATGAGATTCATGGCGAAGAGCTCGTCCTGCGCCGGCAGCAGCATATCGCTTCCGAGGAACCAGGAGATCGCCAGGGAAACGACGATGGCCGTCGACGTCAAGGCCACCAGCTTCGGATCGAAAAAGAAGGCCTCCACGATGGTGAAAAGCAGGAAATACGCCCAGAAATCGGTGAAGGGCCATAGATAGGAGATGGCGTTCCATTGGATGACGATGATGACCGCCATCGTGATCTTGGCGGCGCGGAGCTTGTCGGGGCGGACGATGCCGTCGGCGCCGAAGCCGGTGCGGATGAAATAGATGCCGACGGCGAGATAGACCAGCGTGGAGGCGTCGAAAAGCGCCAGCAGCGTGCCGTCGATGGGCGGATACCAGCCGCTGGCCTGCATGAAGGTAATGGAAGCGGCGGCGCAAACGCAATAGGCGGGAATCAGCAGCACGATGATCTTGTACACCCGGTTCAGATACGCGTCCAGCGCCGCCATTTCCATTTTGTCCATCGGCCTTTCCCCCCCTTTTTTTCCGTAATAAGCCCGCCGGTACGCGGCCGGGCGGCTCGTCGCCCTTGCCGGCGCCAAACAACCCTGTTTGTATATTATATACCATCGGACCGTCAGAGCAAAACAAAAAATTGTCATCCGCGTCATTCAGCGGACGGGTTCTTTTTTTCCGGCCAGTCGAATGCCGGGCAAGCGAAAGGAACGGCTCCTTCGCGTAGCCGTTCCTTTCGCTTGCGTTTCTGATGGTCGGGGAAGATGGCCGCGTCTTTTTTCCCGCCGGCGCGATCCGCGAAGGGCGGTACGATTCCCTAAGGCCGGGCGACAATCTCGGAGACGGCGACCAGCGCCGCTTCGCCGCTGATGGCGAGGCGGCCGTTTCCCGTCAGCCGGCAATAGAGATGGCCGCCGCGCTTTGACGCCTGATAGGCGTGGATTTCCGTCTTGCCGGTGACCTCCGCCCAATAGGGGGCAATCTGACAGTGGGCCGAGCCGCAGACAGGGTCTTCGGGAATGGCCAGCTTCGGCGCGAAGCTCCGCGATACGCAGTCGCTTTTCGTACCGGGCGCGGTGGCGTGCTGGCAGCGGCCCTCCAGATTCATGAGCCGGGACGGATCCGGCGTCAGACGGCGGATTTCCTCCTCGCCGGCAAAGACGCAGACGAGGTCTTCTCCCAGCAGCGCCTTGACCGGGCGAAGGCCAAAGGCCGCCGTCATATCGTCGGTGACCGGGATTTCCCGGTTCGGGTACGCGGGAAAATCCATTTCGTAGAGATTGCCCCGTCGCGTCACCGTCAGCGTGCCGCTCCGGGTGAAGAAAGCCACGGCGTCCCTTTCCGGCTCGCAATGGTTCAGCGCTACGAACGACGAAGCCAGCGTCGCGTGGCCGCAAAGGTCAACTTCCGTCCCCGGCGTGAACCAGCGCAGCCGCCAGCCTTCCCCTTCCCGGACGAGAAACGCCGTCTCCGAAAGGTTGTTTTCCGCCGCCAGCTTCTGCAGGAAATCATCGGCGGGCCACGCCGCCATCACGCAGACCGCCGCCGGGTTCCCGGAAAAGGGCTCGCTCGTGAACGCGTCAACGATATATTGCTTCATTGTGCTGTCATCCTCCTCGTCAATTCGCGCCATTCCAAAAACCGGACGCCTGCCGCCAAAGCAGCCGGCAATCCCCCGCTCCCCGCGCGCCGCCCGCATCGTGACGCCGGCGCGTCGCGCCGCCCGCGGAGGGCAGGACGGTTCCTGTCACGATTATACCATATCGCCGGGCGGGATGCCTTGCCATTTTCGGGAAAACCCGCCGGAAGGCCGCGCTTTTTCCCTCCGCGTCATCCGGCCCGGCTTCGGGAAACCGCCGCCTGACGGAAACGCTCGAACCGCGGCGGCAAGAATTTGCCGACGATGGCAAGCCCGTAAACCGGAATATCCGACACGTCCCCGATTCCCGATAAATTTTCGCCGGAAAAAGGCAGGCAACGCCGTTGTCCTCCGGTCTGCCGTCTGATCTTCGGGGAACGGGGGCATTTTTTGCTCACGCAAAGCGTCCGGCCTTCCCGCGGCAAATCTCTTTTCCCCGCCAAAAAAAGCAGGGAAACCGCCTCGTTATGACGAATAGAACCAGAAAAGGATTCACCGGCGCGGGCGTCGGAAACGGCAAAAAGAGAGTACGTATATCCTACAAGGAGGAATGACCAATGAGCGACGCGATGAAACGGCAATTTTCCTTTCCCTTCAACGGGTCGGACGCCGGGAAATTCCTGGACCGGCTCGAAGGCTACCGGGACTATCTGCACGACGTCTACGTGGGGCTCCCGATCGTCGAGAACTATTTCATCACCAAGACGAAGAAGATCGCCGAAGACTACGACGAGCAGTGCGAACGGTTCCTGGACGAAACGAAGGGCTCCTGGCTGAAGCGCTACGTTCCCATCAACGCCGACTACAGCCGCCTGACGCCGGAGGAGATGGACGAGCTCCTCGAGACCATCCTCGGGCAGATCGACCGCTTCGCCATCGACGGCATCATCTGCACCGAGATCTACATGGCGGAGCATATCCATAAGAAGCGCCCCGACGTGAAGATCAACACCAG
>JAEEGN010000290.1 GCA_016280345.1 Selenomonadaceae bacterium
CGACAGGCGCAGGGGCGCGCTCCGGCGCGGCCGGCGGCTTCTCCGCCTCCAGCGGCCGGCGGGCCGCCTCGTCCTCAGTCTTCATAAGGCGTAAGCTCCGCGTCGCTCCAGAGCTGCTCCAGAGCGTAATACTCCCGGCTGTCCCGGGTGAAGACGTGGGCCACGCAGCTGCCGTAGTCCAGCAGGATCCACTCGCCCTCCCGGTAGCCTTCCTTGGGGCTCACGGCGACGCACGCCTCCCCCAGCTTCTCCTGGATGGCGTCCGCGATGGCCCGCGTCTGCGTCGTCGTGTTGGCGGAGCAGACGATGAAATAGTCCGTCGCGATCGTGACCGGCGCCATCGCCATGAGCACGATGTCATGCGCTTTTTTGCTGCTGGCCGCGGCGGCGATGGCCCGCGCCAGCTCCTCCGAGGTTTTGAACATCGACATTCCCCTTTCTGTCATACCCGCTTCCCGATTCATGCGTCAGCCCTCACCGGCGCGCCTTTCACTTCGCGCTTTCCTCCGGCTTCTCTTTCGGCGGCGGGAAGAAAAGCTCCATCTTTTCCCTGATTTTCTCCGTGTCGGGGACGAAATACGTATCGTTCCCCGGAATCGGCTGGCCGGGCAGGATGACGGTCTCCGGCCCGTTCTCGGAGAAGCTCCGGATGAGTCCCGCCAGTTGCGCGCTGTCCCAGACCTCGACGCTGGTATCCACCCGCTCCTGCAGGAGCGGCATGATCTGCGGCAGCTTCGTCAGGACCGCGGGCTGCCGAATCTGGCTGTACAGCGCCTTCACGAATCGCTGGTGGCGCTGGACCCGGCCCACGTCGCCGAACTCGCCGCTGCGGTAGCGCAGGAACTTCAGCGCCGTCTCCCCGTCCAGGCGCTGATAGCCCTGAGGGATATGGATGGCCAGACGCGCCTCCGGGTCCTCGTAATCCATCTGCCGCTCCACGTAAACCTCGACGCCGCCCAGGGCGTCGATGATCTGCGTCATGGCCGCCGTGCCGATGGCGGCGTAGTGATGGACGGAAACGCCCAACAGGCCGCGCACCGCCTCGATCATCGCCGGCGCCCCACCCTCCCGATAGACCTCGCCGAGGCGCCGCGGGCCGCTGGCCGTATTCACCAGCGTCCCCCGGGGAATCGAGAGCAGGCGTATCCGCCCGTTGGCCCGGTCCAGGCTCAGGAACAGCACCGTATCCGCCGCCGGCTTCTGCCCGTCCGAGCCGTCGTCGATGCCCAGGAACAGGAAATTCAGATAGTCGTCAAAACGCTCGTCCAGTTCGGTCCGACGGCTCTCCCGCCGCTCGGCGTAAGACTGGTACATCGCGTAGTACTGGCCGTAAATCTCCGCCCCGACGCGGAACATCTGGAACAGCGCCCAGCCGATACCGGTCAGCACGACCAGGAAGAAGCACAGGCGGACCAGCTGCAGCAGGCGGTAGCGACGGCGGATGCGCCGTTTGTTCCGGATGTTATCTTTGGTCTCGCTGCTCATAGGCGCGTCCTTCCCCCGGCCAGCAGGATCTCGTTGCGCGCGGTCACGGTGTCGGGATGGATCAGCCCGCCCTTTTCCATCACGAAGAGCAAAGAGCGGTTCAGCCCGGCCAGCGTCATCTCGTCAAGGGAAGCGCGCTCCGCCACCCGCCGCAGCCCGGCGACGCCGGGATAATCCCGGTTGGGTTCGATCATGTCGGCGAAGTAGATGATCTTGTCCAGCGGCGTCATGCCCGCCCCGCCCACCGTATGGCGGCTGACCGCCCGGCGGATGGCCTCGTCCTCCACGCCGTAAACCTCCGCCAGCCGAAACGCGCCCAGCGGCCCGTGCAGGAGCAACGGCAGGGCACGCTCGACGGGTCCGACGGGGATGCCGCGCTTTTCCGCCTCGCCGATCATGGCCTCCGTCGGGAATTCCCGGGCCGCGTCGTGCAAAAGCCCCGCCAGACGCGCCGCCGCCTCATCGACGCCGAAGCGTCGGGCCAGCGCCGCCGCCGTATCGGCCACGCCCAGGGAATGCCGGTAGCGCGACGGCTTCAGCCGCTCCTCCAGCGTCCTTCGGCAGGCTTCGTAATCCATCATCGGTACAGACCTTCTTTAATGATATACTGTTCCACCGCCGCCGGCACGATGTACTTGATCGACGCGCCGCGGCGCACGCGCTGGCGGATATCCGTCGAGGAAATCGAAAGCTCCGGCGTCGCCAGCGGATGGATGCGCTCCGCCCCGGGATCGCCAAGCTCGCGCCGCAAGCGCGCCAGATCCGGCTCGGCGCCGGGCCGCGAGGCGGCGATGAAGCGGCAGAGCCCCAGCAACTCCTCCACCCGGTCCCAGGTGGCGATCTCGGCGATGACGTCGGTGCCGATCAGGAAGAAGAACTCCGTATCCGCCCCCCGCTCGCGCCGCAGCGCATAGACGGTATCAATGGAATACGACGGACCGGGGCGCTTCATCTCGATATCCGACACCTTGAAATGCGGGTTCGAGCAGGTGGCCAGCACCGTCATCAGATAGCGGTGATGGGCCGCCGTCACCTGGGAAGCCGGCTTGTGGGGCGGCGAGGCCGCGGGAATGAACAGGATCTCCTCCAGCCCGTACTCGTCCCGCACCGCCTCCGCCATCATCAGATGGCCGACGTGAATGGGATCGAAGGTACCGCCGAGAATCCCCACCCGGTGCTTCGGGCCCGTTGCTTCCTGTCGTCCTGCCACCGCCATCACCTTTTCCCGAAAATCATATACGCGCCGCCGCAGACCGCCAGCACCGTCAGCGCGATGATCGCCGCCGCCCGGGCGTAGTCGGCGCGGTCGCGGCGGTTCTTGGGGTCGCGCCAGTACTGCCGGAACGTCCGCCAATACGCGCTGAAATCATTCATTTGCGAATCTGCCCCTGCCCCATGATCAGGTACTTGGAGCTGGTCAGCTCGTTCAGTCCCATCGGCCCGCGGGCGTGAAGCTTCTGCGTGCTGATGCCGATTTCCGCCCCGAAACCGAATTCGAAGCCGTCGGTAAAGCGCGTCGAAGCGTTCACATAAACCGCCGCCGCGTCCACCTCCCGCTGGAATCGGCGGGCGCTTTCCAGCCGGTTCGTCACGATTGTCTCCGAATGGCCGGTGTTGTAGCGGTTGATATGCTCGATGGCGGCGTCGAGGCTGTCCACCACCCGCACCGCGAGGATGAGGTCGTCGTACTCCGCCGCCCAGTCCTCCTCCGTCGCCCGGCGCATCGAGGAAACGATGGCGCGGGCCGCGTCGCAGCCCCGGAGCTCCACGCCCTTCTCCGCCATCTCTGCCGCCAGCCGGGGCAGGAAAACGGGCGCCGCGTCCTTGTGCACCAGCAGCGTCTCCATGGCGTTGCAGACCGCCGGCCGGGAAGTCTTGGCGTTCACCGCGATCCGCGCCGCCATCACGAAATCGGCGTCGTCGTCCACGTAGGTATGGCAGACCCCGGCCCCCGTCTCAATGACCGGCACCTGGCTCTCCCGCAGGACGCGCTGAATGAGCCCGGCGCCGCCCCGGGGAATGATGACGTCCAGCAGCCCGGTGAGCTGCATCATCGCCTCCACTGCCTGCCGGTCCGTCGAATCGATGAACTGGACGGCTCCCTCGGGAACGCCCGCCCGATAGGCCGCCGTCGCCAAAAGGCCGCTGACCGCCCGGTTCGAGCGGATGGCCTCGGAGCCGCCCCGCAGCAGCACGGCGTTGCCCGACTTCAGGCAAAGCGCCGCCGCGTCCGCCGTCACGTTGGGCCGCGCCTCGTAGATGATGCCGATGACGCCGATGGGCACCCGCACCCGGCGAATATTGAGCCCGTTCGGGCGCACCGTCTCCGACAGCCCCTCGCCGATCGGATCCGGCAGCGCCGCCGTCTGACGCAGGCCGTCGGCCATCGACGCCAGCCGCTCCTCGTTGAGCATCAGCCGGTCGAGAAACGACCGCTTCGTGCCCCTGGCCTCCGCCTCCCGCAAATCCTCGGCATTCGCCGCCAGCACTGCCGCCGACTCGTCCTCCAGCGCCTGCGCCATCGCCTGAAGCGCCGCGTCCTTCACCGGCCGCGGCAGTACCGCCAGTTTCCGCGACGCCGCCTTCGCCGCCTCCGCCTGCTCTCTCACCATCGCCGCCAAATCCATGCCTGCCCCTCCCAACAAAAAGAAAAGGAAAACGGCTCCCGTCCGTTTTCCTTCATTATCTCACGCGAAGCGCGCCGCGTCAAGGAAACCGCGCGAAATTCCCCGCCGCCGACGTACGGAACGAGCAGGCAAGAACGCGCCATCCCGATCGGCATAACCCTCCACGCGAGATGTACCGGCGATATGACAACGTGAACAAAAGAACGGCGGCCGGAGCGAAGGACGGGACGATTACCGCATTTTTCATCACGACGCCTGCCAGAATGAGGGATTGCCTGCCTAAAGAGCCGCTTGCATCGCCAGGGGAAAAGAGCAAAATAACGGAGGCATCATCAGAATGTATGGGTAAAACTGTTGGCTATGCCGCTTCATAATCCCACGGCAATCGAACATCATTATTTTGAGAAAAGTAAGTTCCGGTTGGTATATTGCAGAATCCAGAAGTTAACTTTTTAATTGAGGCCCTGAACAAAGGCCGGTCCGAATTTCATTTTCCCATTGTCTTTTTTTCCTCCTTCCTGTATAATAGTAAAATATTCTTTTATGCCATGATTTCTTTTGGGGCCGGAAACGCCCCGTGTGTGAACAACAGGGAGAAGGATTTATCCATGGGAACTACGAATCGCAAGCATATCGTTGTCGTCGGCGCCGGGTTTGGCGGCGTCAAGGTCGCCCAGCTTCTGTCGAAGGAGCCGGTGGACGTCACGGTGGTGGACCGGAACAATTTCCACCTCTTTCAGCCGCTTCTCTACCAGCTCTCCACTTCGGAGCTGGACGAAAATGAGATCACCTACCCCATCCGGGCTTTTTTCCGGAACAAGCCCAACGTGAATTTCTTCATGGCCCACGCCGAGGGTTTCCGCCCCGAGGAGAAGATCCTGGTGACCGACCACGGCAACCTCGCCTACGATTACCTGGTGCTGGCCGCCGGGGCCACCACCAATTTCTTCGGCATGGAAAGCGTCGAGAAGAACTCCTTCGGCATGAAGACGCTGCAGGAGTCCATCGCCATCCGCAACCACGTCCTGCGCTCCTTTGAGCAGGCCAGCCGTTCCGGCGACCCGGAGGAGCGTCGTCGCCTGATGACTTTCGTCTGCGTCGGCGGCGGCCCTACCGGCGTCGAGTGCGCCGGCGCCCTTTCCGAGCTGCTTTACAACGTCATCGCCCATGAATACCACGGCATAAACCTCCAGGAGGCCAGGGTCGTCCTGGTGGAAGCCACCGACAAGGTCCTGGCCATGATGCCGGAATCGCTCCAGCAGGAGACGGTCCGCGTCCTGCGCGACGTCCGCCACGTGGACGTGCGCCTCGGCGCCCAGGTCATGGACTACGACGGCCGGGAGCTGAAGTTTAAGGACGGCCAGGTGCTGCCCACCGCCACCGTCATCTGGGCGGCGGGCGTCAAGGCCGTGTCGCTGATGAAGGAATTGGGCACCGAGACGGACCGCGCCGGCCGCGTTGTCGTAACGCCTACCCTCCAGATCAGGGAGCACCCGGAAATCTTCGCCATCGGCGACTGCGCGAACTTCATGCAGGACGGCCGTCCCCTGGCGACGGTGGCCCCTGTCGCCACCCAGCAGGCCGTGGTCTGCGTGGAAAACATCAAGACGTTGCTGCGCGGCGGCTCGAACCTCAAGAATTTCGTCTATAAGGACGTCGGCGCCATGGCCACCATCTGCCGCGGTCACGCCGTGGTCGCCATGGGCAGCATGAAGATGCGGGGCTTCTTCGCCTGGTGCGCCTGGATGGTCGTCCACCTCATGCGGCTGGCGGGCACCTATACGAACCTCACCGTCGTCTATAAATGGTTCTGGAACTTCCTGTTCGGCCTCCGTCTCGGCCGCGTCATCAGCGATACCGAGATGAGGGACTGATACGGCAACGTTGACCTCCGGCAAGTGTTTTCGCCGGAGGTCTTTTTTTTACGCGCGGCCCGGAGGAAGCGGGCCGTCGAAGGCGCGCGGCCCCAGGAACGGTGCGGGCTTGACGGCAATCGGCAACTACGGTATAATGGAACGGTATTATGATTTTGCCCGCCGGCTGCGCCTGCTTTTGGCTTTCCGCGCCGATGCCGCCCGAGGGATGACAGGAGAGCGGTTCGCCAGGCTACGGGGCGCCCCGGTGAGAAAACGGGAAGGAATCGATGATATGACGGTCTTTACCACCAGAACCAGCGCTTTCCGAAGTGCCGTCCCGCTGTACCAGATTTCCGTGCCGGAGAAAGGCCCGGCGCCGTATTCGCGCCTTGTCGTGAAGAGCCTGGCCCAGTCGATGGAGCTGCCGGCGGATCAGGTATCGACGCTTTTGGAGGACTACCTCACCGCGGATTCCGGCGAGGGCCTGCCGCCGTTGCCAGAGTTTCTGGCGGGGAATCTTCCCCTGCTGGCCGGCGGAGCGGAAGGCGAAGCGTCGTTCCTGTCCGTGCTTTTCGAGGATTCGCCGGATCTGGAGGAAGCGGACGAGCCGGAGGATGCCGCAGAAGGGGCTGACGAGCCGGCCGGCGCGATGGAGACGGATGACGCCGGGGACGCGGAACCCGCCGCGCCGACAGATGAGACGATGCCGGAGGCCGCCCGTGGCGAAGCCGGGGCGGAAGAAGCCGACGACGTGAAGGCGGAAGCGACGTCAACGCCCCCGGCGGAGGAAGACGCCGAAATCGTCCTCGAAGCGGAGGAAATCATTGAGGTGGATGCCGGGGAGGTCGAAGAAATGGAAACCTGTCTGGTCGAGACGGCAGAGGAATACGTGGTGGAGTTGGCGCCGGTAACCGATCCGTGGCCCTGGGAAACGTCGCCGGACATGACGCTGCAGGAAGCGTTGGAGGCCCTGAGCGACAAAGAATTGTCCAATCTCACGGAGGAAATCGTCAAGAACACCATCGAGGAGAAGCTGCCGGAGGGAGCTATCAAGTCCCTGTGTCAGCAATACGCGCTGGATTATCAGAAGGTTTACAGCGCCATCCAGCGCGAGAGCAAACGCCGCATTTCGCGCATGAACAGCAAACCGCGCACGCCGGGGCAGGCCCCGGACGCCACGATGGAGCTCGGCATGCGGATGGCCAAGAAGTTCCTCATGCAGGATATGCGCGGCAAGCGGACCTGGTTCAAATCGCCGTGGCCGAACGAGGACGGCAACTACTACATCTTCCAGAGCCACAAGGTGGACGACGAGGAACTGCCCATCGACTTCCCCACCGAGCGCGTCTATTACCGGGAAGTCGGGGACGGCTGGGCCATCTCTGTCGGCTATTGACATCCCGGACGGGAATGGGGTATAATACTTCTGTACTGATTCCTTGATAGCTCAGTCGGTAGAGCAATCGGCTGTTAACCGATCGGTCGTAGGTTCGAGTCCTACTCAAGGAGCCACGCAAAGCCAGGGCTTCCGCTGACAACGGCGGAGGCCCTTTCTTTCTGCCCCGGCGGGTTTTTCTCCCCCCTTCCTTTACTTCGCTGGAAGTTTAATGGTATAATATACGGGTAGTCAACGTTCAGGAAACGAATCCAATCCGGACCGGTGTCCGGGCGGCCGCCCGGACACCCGGGATACTCCAGAGGAGGAATCGACATGAAACGAAGTCTCAGGCTGGCCTGGCTGACGATGCTGCTGTGCCTCCTGGCCGCGGGAGCGGTACAGGCGGCGGAAACGTCGCAGGCAGCGGAAAACTGGACCTGGATAGCGTCCGACCAGAAGTACGGGAAGTTCTACGCGCCGGCGCACGTGAAGACGGAGGCCTCCATCAACGGCGTGGCGACCCGCATCTCGGCCTGGACGAAAACGGTGTACTCTTTCGGCGGCGCCCAGGAGACCATCGCCAACTACGGCATCGAAGCCAGCATCCCGGACCCGCGCCAGCTCGCTTACAGCCTGGCGCTGGTGGAGGTCCATCCCCAGACCCGGGAAATCGAGTACATCCAGGAAAATTTCTACAGTCCGGACCATAAGGTCATCTGGTCGAAGGTGTACGAGACGCCGCGAACGGTGAAGGAAATCAACAGCCAGGCCTTCGACGAGGACTTTTACGTGGTCATCGTCGATACCGTCTTCCATCACGGCGAGCACGACCGCCAGCAGGCCCAGGACCGCTGGATTTCCCTCTGGCAGTCCACGCTGCCCGACGGCTCGACGGTCAACTCCATGGCCGATACCACGACGATGCGGCTGACGGCGGACAATCTTGTCTTCTGGGAGTGGCTGGAGACGAAGGACAAAGCCGGCAACGTCGTCGAGGTCAAGTTCATGAAAAAGGCGCTGAACGCCGCCCAGGGCACGGAGAAGATCATCCGGGGCACCGTCTGGACGACCGCGGCGGGCTGGCAGGATATGGGACCGTCGCTGGACGGCCGCTATACCGCGATTCCGGCGGGCAGCGCGGCGGAAAAGGGGCTGGTCCGGCTCCGGGCCTTCATCAAGGGGTACCAGTTCTGGCTGAACCGCTACCGGACGGATTCCCCCAGCGGCCGGGGCGCGACGCAGGGTGCGTCCCCGACGGCGCGAAAATAACGATACGACAAGGCAAGAAGCGGCCCGGCGGGACATTGCCGGGCCGCTTCCTATAACGAGGGATAAAACGCCGACAGAGGAGGTTTTGCCTTCGGCAAAACCGGATTGAAGGCGTTATGAGGAGCGCTTCAGGATGCCAATCAAGATACCGAACAACCTTCCCGCGGCCCAGGTGCTGGAGCGGGAAAACATCTTCTACATGGACGCGAACCGGGCCTACGGGCAGGATATCCGCCCGCTGCGCCTCTGCGTGCTGAACCTCATGCCGATCAAATCGGTGACGGAGACGCAGCTTCTGCGCCTTCTGGGCAATACGCCGCTGCAGGTGGAAGTGGACTTCATCTACACCGAGTCCTACCTGCCCCAGCATACCTCGATGGACTATCTGACCGAGTTCTACGGCACCTTCGCCGAGGTCAGGAACCGCAAATACGACGGTTTCCTGATGACCGGGGCGCCGGTGGAGCAGATGGATTTCGAGGACGTCGCCTACTGGGATGAGGTCGTGGAGATCATGGAGTGGAGCCGCACCCACGCCTTTTCCTCCTTCCACATCTGCTGGGGGGCCCAGGCGGCACTCTACTACCACTACGGCATCCCGAAATACCCGGTGGACGCCAAAATCTTCGGCGTCTTCCGCCACCATCTCTGCGTCGAGCATGAGAAGCTCTTCCGCGGCTTCGACGACGAGTTCTACGTGCCCCACTCCCGCCACACCGAAATCCGCCGCGCCGACATCGAGCGGGCGCCGGAGCTCACCATCCTGGCCGAGGCCGAGTCACCGGCCGGCGTCTATTGCGTGGCCAATCTGAAGGAGAACGAGTTCTTCATCACCGGCCACGCCGAGTACGACCCGATGACGCTGAAGGGCGAATACGACCGGGACAAGGCGGCAGGCCTCGACATCGCCGTTCCCTGCCACTACTACCCCGACGACGATCCCAGCCGCCCGCCCATCGTGCGCTGGCGCTCCGTGGCGAACCTCCTGTTCGCCAACTGGCTGAACTATTACGTCTATCAGGAAACCCCCTACGAGCTGGACCGCATCGACAAGCGGCGGGACCTCTGACGCTCCCTTTCAGCGGGCTTTCACCCGCAGCCGGTATGATTAGGCTGTTGAGTACGGAAAACAGGAGGGATTCCTTCATGAAACTCTGGCAAAAATGCCTTTTGACAGCGGCCGCCGCCTTCAGTTTCGCGGCTGCCCCGGTTTACGCCTATACGCCGCCGACGGTTCCGGAAGACGTCTTTGAATGGGTGCAGTCATCGCCGCGCATGAACTATTTCTTCAATAAGCAGATGATCCATTACGGCGTGACGCCGGAGGGCATCATCGACCTCAACACGCTGGTGGTGCCTGTCCTCAAGACCTACGACGCGATCCAGATTGAGGACTTCGTGGAAAAACGCCGCTGGCGCATGATGTCGGTGGAGGAGTACGAGGACCTCGCCGGCGAAGCGGACTACATCCGCATCGACCTGGCAAAGCGCCAGGTTACCATCGACCGGGTGGAAATGATCGACTCCCACTTCTCTACCATCGAGCAGACGACGCCCGGCCAGGTGGTGGATATGGCCACGCTTTCGCCCCAGAGCCGCGACGCCATCTTCTACCAGGGCATCATCGACTACTTCGAAAAGCACCGTCCCGACATCGTCAAGATGACGAAGGGAACGCTGACCGAGGAAGACCGGAAGTTCATCGAGAAGGAGCAGAAGGAGCTGGAAAAGGCCCGGCACGAGGAAGAGAAGCGTCTGGAGAAGGAGCGCAAGGAGAAGGAAAAGCAGGAGGAAAAGGCACGCAAGGAAAAGGAACGACAGCTCGAGAAGGAACGCAAGGAAAAAGAGCGCCGGGAAAAGGAACAGCGGGAGAAAGAGCAGGCAAAGGAGAACGCCGCTTCAAAAACCGGGGAATGACGCGCCCGGAAGGAACGTCGCCCGGTTGCTCTCTCGGATGAAAAGGAGTCTCTATGCTTCAGGATATCGCCCCCCGGGAATTCCATAACGCCTTTGCGCTGGCGGAGCCGGCCGCGGCGGACGCGCTCGTCTATTGCTTCCGGGGCCGGTCGCTCCTGATTGGCGACGACGGTGCGAGGCTGACGCTGCCCCGCCGGAACGCCATCGGCGCGCCGCCGCTGGTCTATCTCTTCCGGGTGGACCGGGTGCCCTTTTACCTGGCGCTTTCCGACGTCGAACCGCCGCCGGGCTTCGCTTATGAGGACCTGCGCCGGATACGGCAGCGGGGCCTCGGCCCCCGGGACCGGGCCTTCGCCGCTTTCACCGCCCGCCATCTGGCCGGCTGGTATCAGTCGAACCGCTTCTGCGGCGCCTGCGGCCAGCTCATGAAGCCGGCGCCGAAGGAGCGGTCCCTCGTCTGCGCCGCCTGCGGCCACGTCGTCTATCCACGGCTCAATCCCGCCATCATCGCCGCCGTCACCAACGGCGACCAGCTTCTCCTGACGCGCTACGCCGACGGGCGCGGCACCGCCTCCTACGCCCTCATCGCCGGCTTCGCCGAGATCGGCGAGACGCTGGAGGAAACCGTCTGCCGCGAGGTGATGGAAGAGACAGGGCTGCGCGTCAAGAACCTGCGCTACTACAAGTCCCAGCCCTGGGGCATCACCGGCGACATCCTGGCCGGCTTCTTCTGCGAAGTGGACGGCAGCCCCGCCGTCACCATGGACGCCAGCGAGCTCAAGGAAGCCGTCTGGACGGACCGCTCCGCCGTCACCCTGCAGCCCGACGATTTCAGCCTGACCAACGAGATGATGAAGCGCTTCAAGGACGGGCGCGCGTGATTCTGCGCCGAAAACCCGCATGGTCTGAAAAACGATAGAAAACCGGCATGGTATTCCGTCAGGAACGTCGTGCCGGTTTTTTTCACCCATCGCCGCGGTTTTCCGCAAAACGCCCGCCGCCGCGCGATCTGTTGCCTCGTCTGATAAACGGCCGATTGACCGCGTGCCTCCGGGCAGGCCATACAAAATCTAAAACAACCTGCCAAAACCTAACAAAACCTAACAAAACCTAACAAAACCTAACAAAACCTCCTAATTTCTACTTAAATAGTTCCATCGATTTAACCGGCTTCTAGCTACACTTTGAATATAGTCACAACGATTTCGTTTTTTAGGTATGCATGAATATATTTCAAAAGTTCCTGAAAACGTGTAGCATTCCTCCAATCCTTATTAGACAAGGAACCTTTCCTTGAAAATATGCTTGCAATTCCATATGGATGTGCGCTATAATTTAGGTATGCATTAGGTACGCAAAAGGAGGCGCGCATCTTGGGTAAATATTCGGTGCCAGAATCCATTCGTCGGCAAAAGCCGAAAGGGACGATGGTGAAGAACATCTCCGGGCATTACTATGTGTACGAGTACAGCAACTACACGGACAGCAGCGGACGACGCCGCACCAAGA
>JAEEGN010000291.1 GCA_016280345.1 Selenomonadaceae bacterium
CCGACGAGGGGAATGCCCGCCTGCGCCAGCGCACCGCCCATCAGCTCCCAGTTGCCGCTGTGAGGAAGGGCAATGACGCCGCCCCGGCCCAGGGCCAGACCATCCCGCAGGCGCTCCAGCCCGTCAATCTCGACGAACTCGCTGAATTTGTCCCGCAGCACCGGGAAGCGCATGACCTCAAAGGTCATCGGCCCGAAGCGCACCCAGCTCGCCCGGGCAATGCGCTCCGCCTCCGTCTCGTCCACGCCGAGACAGCGCATGATATTCTCCGCGGCCATTTTCCGCCGCCGCCGCGGCACCATCGGCCAGGTGCACTTCCCGAGAAACTCGCCCAGCGCGTAACAAAAGCCCCCCGGCAACCGGCAGCAAAGCCAACTGAGCAACCGCGTCAGGTAATATGTCATATACGTTCAGGCCCCCTGTCCGGGAATTGCATGATGACGTTTCCTCCTATGCGCAAAGCTCTCCTCCCATAATCCGGGTTCGGGACAATAGGCTGTGATGACAACAAGCAAATCTTCGCCATACCCGGTCACCACATGCGGCGACTCTTACCGGAACTGGCGCCGCCGTATCAAACAGCCCGGCAAAAACCAATCCTCTGGATGATCCTCAATGATTACCCCGGTTTGGAGGGCTTCCGTTACGGTATCGTCGGTGAAATTTCACCGTTCCACGCGTAAAAGCGCCTGGATGCTGAATTCTGCATTGTTTTCCGTAACAAGATTTCGGAAGGGTTCTATGTCCATGCCCTGCTGCTTCCCGTGATTCCATTGCAATTATAACACAAAGCGGAACGGCCTGTCACTTTTTCCGGAGCGGCAGCCGTCATTGACGCCCAGCGAGAAGGCCCCCGCCGAAACCCGGCGGGGGCCTTCTCGCTATTGCAGATGCGTCGTAGGGTCCTGACGTGTTATTTCTTTTCTTCCTGCTGGGCCACTTTCCGTTCCAGTTCCTTGATCCTTTTCAGCATTTGCGGCAGGCGTTTCAGCGTGGCCTGCATGCGGAGCCATTCCTGGTGCGGCTGCACCGGGAAGCCGGCGCAGAAAACGCCTTCGGGCATGTCGTTGGTGATGCCGCTGCGGGCGGCGTAAACGGAATTGCCGCCGATATGGATATGGCCCACGGTACCCACCTGGCCGCCGAAGGTGACGTTGTCGCCGACGATGGTGGAGCCGGAAATGCCGGTCTGGGCCACGATGAGGTTGTTGGCGCCGATCTGACAGTTATGGCCGATATGGACGAGGTTATCGAGCTTCGAGCCGCGTCCGATGACGGTGGAGCCGGTGGTGGCCCGGTCGATGCCGTCGTGGGCGCCGATTTCCACGTCGTCCTCGATGACCACGTTGCCCACCTGGGGCACCTTCGTATGGACGCCGTCCTTCGTGGTGAAGCCGAAGCCGTCGGCGCCGATGACAGCCGAGCTGTGGATGATGACGCGCCGCCCCACCCGGCAACGCTCCCGCACGGTGACGCTGGGGTAGAGGATGGTGTCGTCACCGATCTCGGCGTACTGGCCCACGTAGGTATGGGGATAGAGGGTGACGCGCTCGCCGATGACGGCGTGAGCGTCCACCACGGCAAAGGGCATGATGATGGAACCGGGGCCGACTTTCACGTCCGGCCCGAGATAAGCGAGCTCGCTGACGCCTTTGGGGAATTCCAGCGGCGGCGTGAAGGCCTCCAGCAGCGTCGCGAAGGCCGCCCGCGGGTCCTCGACGTAAATGGCGGGCTTTTCCCCGAACGCCCCCGCCGTCGCCGGCAGGATGACCGCTCCGGCAGCGCACTGCTTTGCCTTGGCGATATGGGGCTCCACCGCAAAGGTGATATCGGTCGCCCGGGCGTTCTCGATGTTCGTGGCGCCGCTGATGCGGAGCGCCCCGTCGCCGGACAGACGGCCCTTTACCAGGGCCGCGATCTCCGATAGCGTCTTTTCCATGCTTGTCGCCTCACTTCAATTTTTCGATCAGATCGTCCGTGACGTCAATGCCGCCGAGGATGACGGATTTCTCCAGGCTGCTGTTCTGGAGCACCACGTCAATCTTCTTCGCCTTGCAGATCTCGTCGAGGGCCACGTCAACCTTCTGACGGATCTGCATCTGGTACTGCTGACCGGTCGACTGCATCTTGATCATCTGCTCCTGCTGGGCGGCCTGGAACTCCTCGGGCGTCATTTCACTCTGCTTCATCATGAGTTCCATGAATTCCTTTTGCATGCCCTCGATCTTGGTCTTGGCTTCCTCCTCGATGGCTTTGATCTGAGTGGCCTCCTGGTCAATCCGGTCGGAGTTGAAATAGGCGATGGACGCCTTGCGCTCCCCGGCGCAACCGCTGGCGAGAATCGCTGCCAAAAGCGTCATCCCGGCCAGCAGAGCCTTTTTCTTTATGGTCATGGATATTCCTCTTTCCGTTCAGTTTCTTAGTTCCCAATCATTTCGGCATGGCCGCTACTGCATCTCCTGCACCAGCTCCGCCGTCAGGTCCAGCGCCCCCACGTTGACGAGGTCCGGCGCCGGATAAGGCACCGCGAAGACGCCGGCGCCAGACGGCCGTGACGGAACGAAGGATTTGGCGAGGACGCAGCTCAGATGGTGGCGCACCGCGATCTTCGCGGCCTTGCTGGCAATCTCGCGCAGCATGGCCTCCTCCATCGCCTCGATTTCCTGATCCTTGTGAAGGAGCGCCTGCTGCTTCTCCTGCACGCGCTCCTTCAGTTTGGCCGATTCCAGGAGATTCTGCTGGATGGCGGCGGCGTTGCGGGCCTGGGCCTCAGCCTGGCGCCGCAGTTCCTCCGCCCGCAGTTCCTCGGAGGTCCTCTGCCGGAACTCGGCAAGGTCTACGCCATGCTGCGCCGCCAACGCCGCCCGGTATTCCTGGATCTGGTCCTCGAAGCGCTGCCAGAGAGCGGATTGCTTGCTCCCGCGTTCGCGCTGCAAAGCCCGCAGCCGGTTCACCAGCGACTGTATCTCCGCCTCGGTGAGTTTCATGCTCTTGGCATTGTCCAGCTTGAGCTGGATATTGAATATCTCGTTGAAATACGCTGCGTTGATCTCGTCCCGGGCCGCTTCATAGGCGGGCTTCATCTCGTCGCGCTTGGCCTTTTCCAGTTCCGCCAGCCTTTCCAGGAACTCGCCGTGGGCCCGGATGGCCAGCTGATTTTCCTTTTGGCGGGCCGCGTCCTCGAAAAGCTGCCGGGAGGCCTGGGGCGCCGAAAGCGACACCAGCATCCGCTGGGCGAGCGCCAGGTCCGCCTGAAGCCGCTGCCGCTCTTCCTGGATTTCCACCAGGGA
>JAEEGN010000292.1 GCA_016280345.1 Selenomonadaceae bacterium
GCAGGAGAGCATCCGCCTGGAACGCCTGCTGGAACGGCCGGTATGGATCATGAAGAACGGCCTGCAGCTTTTCGACGGTTCACAGCGGGGTTCCGGTGAAGACGTTTCATATGAAAAGTACTTCGAAGGCGGACGTGTGGGCACGCTGATCCAGATCGTCAACGAGCTCGGTGGCCTGACCGTCATTCCGGAAACCCACGTCAGTCTGATCCTCTACAGCCTCCAAAAGAACCTGCGCCTCATCGAAGGGCTCGGCCAGAGCCGCACGATCGTCCTCGCCGTCCGCAAGGATTTCATCCACGAAGCCATGCTGAACGCCGTCGTGGACGCCATCCGCGCCATCATCCCCGTCGGCCTGCTCGACCCCCTCCTCCGCAACAACCCCCGCCTCACGCTCTGACCCTGCCGGACCTTCCCCGGGAAATATGGCGCAGGGAGCCGTCTGCGGCAAAAACAATGGGGAAGGTCCGGCAGAGAAACCGAAACCTTCCCCAAAACGACCGGGGGACTTTTCCCGAAAACTATTTCAGCAGGGCGAAGATGTCATTCAGGCCGGAGAGGGTCTGTGGCACGCCGACCGCCGAGGCGGTCAGCTGGGGCGTCATGCCGGAATTCGCCGCGTCAACGGCTTTCATGATGGCAGAGGAATCCACCCCGGCCAAGGCCTTGAGGCCGTCGATGACACCGGAGACATTGCCGCTGTTGATCATATTGTCGGAGCCGCTGATAAGCCCGGAAGTGAAGCTGTTCAGAAAGGACGGACTGGCATCCGGCAGCATGCCGGCGCCGGTGAGGATCTTGCCGATATTCAGGACGTTCATCACGCTCGAGAGGTCGATGGCGCCGGTCTGGCTGAGCACCCGGTACAAGGCCAGGATGGCCGATCCGGTGTTGCTGCCCGCCGACGTGGGACTCGTAGTGATGTTCTTCAGCACGGAACAGGATGAAAGCAGGGCGATGGCCGCCACCGCTGCTGCGAGACGCTTGAGGATCTTCATGACGAAAAGGGTTTTATGGTTATCGTTTCCGGTGCTAATTTACAAAAAAGCCGAAACAGATGCACCACTATCCTTCGAAAAAGAAGGCGTCGGGGATGGGATGGCAGTTGTACTGCGAGGCCATCGACTCGCCGTAGGCGCCGGCGGAGCGGATGGCCACCAGGTCGCCGCGACGGCACTTGTCCATGGAGAACTCCTTGACGAACACGTCGGAACTCTCGCACACGGGGCCCACCACGTCATAGACTTCCTCCGGCTCGTCCGAAGTGAGGTTCTCCACGCGGTGATAGGCCTTGTACATCGCCGGGCGCACCAGTTCGGTCATGCTGCCGTCGATGATGGCGAACTGCTTGTGGGTGCCCTGCTTGACGTAGAGCACGCGGCAGATAAGCGAACCGCAGGGCGCAACGAGACTGCGCCCCGGCTCGAAGTGGACAAGCGTACCCTGGGGCAGTTTCAGATGCCGGCGGAACACCTCGAACCATCCGGCGAAATCCGCCACCGGCAGGTGGTTGGGGTGCTGGTAGTTGATACCCAGGCCGCCGCCCACGTTGATGTCGCCCACCGGACGGCCGCCCCGCTGCAGGCGCCGGACCAGTTCGTTGACCCGGTTGCACAGCGCCGAAAAATCCCCCATGTCCAGGATCTGCGAACCGATGTGGAAATGCAGCCCGCAGTACTTCACGTGACGCAGGGCCAGGGCCAGGTCCATCACACCGTCCATCTGCTCGTAGTTGATGCCGAACTTGTTCTCCGCCAGGCCCGTAGTAATGCCCGCGTGGGTGTGCGCCCCGATATCCGGGTTGATGCGCAGGCTCACGGGCGCCACGGTCCCCATCTCGCCCGCCAGGGCGTCGATCACCTCCAGTTCCGCGGCAGACTCCACGTTGAAGCGGGAGATGCCCGCCTGCAGGCCGAGCCGGATCTCGTCGTCGCTCTTCCCCACGCCGGCAAACACGATGCTCTCCGGCGGGAAGCCGGCATCCAGCGCGGCGCGGACTTCCCCGCCGCTCACGCAGTCGGC
>JAEEGN010000293.1 GCA_016280345.1 Selenomonadaceae bacterium
CGCAGCTCGGCGGCGAGCGGGGCGCTCATCTCGCGGTCGAGGGTCGGCAGGACGTGTTGGCCGCGCTGGACGATGGTCACTTCCATCCCTTTCGCCCGCAGGTTCTCCGCGACCTCCAGCCCGATGAACCCGGCGCCGACGATGATCGCCCGCTTGGCCCCGGTGAGGCGGCTTTGCACCCGGTCCATGTCCGCCAGCGTCCACAGGTGTAGGACTTTCCCCATCGGCGCGTCCCCGGTCGGGACCGCCCCGGTCGCCAGGAGGAGCTTGTCGTAGGGCTCCTCGTAGCTCTTTTCCGGCGTCCGCACCTGCACCGTCTTATGTTCACGGTCGATGCGCGTGACTTCGTTGCGGGGGCGCACGTCAACGTTGAACCACGCCGCGAATCGTTCCGGCGGCATCACCAACAGGTTATCGCGCTCCGCGATGACCCCGCCGAGGAAATATGGCAGGCCGCAGTTGGCGTAAGAGATGAAGTCGCCCTTTTCCAACAAGACGATCTCCATGGACTCGTCCAGACGCCGCAGGCGGGCGGCGGCGCTGGCCCCGGCGGCCACGCCGCCAACGATGATGGTTTTCATGGTTTCCCTTTCCCCTCGCTCAATCGAGGTCACATTTTTCCTTTTTCTGGTTCTCCGCGACGCATTTGAGGAATTTTTTGATGCAGGCGCATTTCAGGCGATAGAACACCTGCTTGCCGCGCTTTTCGTCGGCCACCACCCCGGCTTCGCGCAGGGCGGCAAGGTGCTGGGAGATGGAGGAGAAGTCGAAGTCGGCCTGCTCCACGAACTCCTGCACGCAATGCTCCGCCCCCAACAACTGCATGGCGATCCACAACCGCGTCGGATGCCCGATGGCCTTGAATTTCTTGGCCGGCAGGTCGTATTTTTCCTTGTCGAACTTTTCCATGGTGTCCGCCTCCCTTCATTTGTCATTTTATAATATAATAAAATGACCAAACTATGCAAGAGGGTGGGGTAAAACACAACGGGCGGAACCGCAGATATTGCCATTGTCGTGCGCTCGGTGCCGCTCAAAGCAAAGCCCCGTGAAGCAGTTGCGCTTCACGGGGCTTTCGGGATTTGGTGGAGGTGGCGGGAATATAGCGAAAAAAACACCCCGGTATTGCGGAATGCCCGTGATTTGGTTATAACGCGTTTAGTTTAGAGGGTTCAGTGTATAGTTCCACTCATTGGGAAATTTCGATTTAAAGATTAAGGAAGAAAATCATGTGTGTGTGGAGTGCCTACGCAGGCTGCCGGGAAGCGGCGCCTGTCCTTTGGGAATCGTTAAATAAGATCGAAGGGATCTGGGGCGGTTTTTATACCGGTCTGGTTACGATGGACGAAAATGGGCTGCATTGGGAAAAATGCGTCGGCAATACCGATGCATGGCGGAGACAGTATCGCCTGGAAGATTTTCCCGGCTCTTCGGGGTTGATCCACAGCCGGACCGCTTCCGGCGGAGATGCCCATCGTGCCCATCCTTTTATCGGAGCAAACGGTATTGTAGCACTGGTCGCGCAGGGGGCCAGCGGTATTTTTGATGACAACACCCAAGCGTTTACAGACTGTGCCAAAGCGATGCTGGCGCGCGGACGCAAATGCCGAAGCGCGATTCCTGCAAAGGCGGCTCGGAGTTTTGCGTTGACGGACGGCACATGTGCCAGTATGTCCGACATCGTGGCTAATGCGGTGGAGGAGCAGTATCTCCAACATGGTGATCCGGTCCGGGCGATGAAAGATGCTTGCAGTCCTCTGCCGGAGGAGTCGGCCACGATCTTCCTTTTCCGCGACCGTCCCGGTTTTATTGGATTCGTCAACGTGAATCAGCATGTAGTCTGCGATTTCGAGCAGGATGGCGTCTGGCTTTCGGTGAGCCGGATCGGTGTGCCCGGTCTGGGATTTGAAATTCCTGGCAATTCCGTCGGTTATGTTACCGCGGAAGGGGAACAGCATCGTGAACCGCTGGGGCCGCGTTATCAGTCGATAGACACCCGCATCCCCGGTGGATCTCTGGATGCTTTTCGGGATTATCTCCAGAAGCATCCCCGTGTGCAGCTGAGCGAAATCTGCGACAATGCACTCGCTCCGCTTTTTCCGCATGAGATGCTCGAATACCGGGCGGTTACAGCTTACAATGTGCTTGAAACACTGTATTTTTCCGGCCATATCCGAATGGAGGCGGTCGAACATGAAAATTGGGCCGATCCGGAACCTGGGAAAATCTTCCTGATCAGCTGGCAATGATCCTCTGAAAAATATCCGGGAGATTCCAAATGCAGAAAGCTGAAGTCGGAGAAGAACTTGATTGTTCCCGCATTCTGCGGATTGCCTTTGAACGGCACCCGGAATATGTTGAACTGTACGACAAAGCCTGGGAAGCGGACACAGCCACGCGCCTTACAAACTGGACTCATCCGAATTCGACAGCGGGGTTTGTTCGGATCGAGTCCTTTACTTCGCCCACCAAGTGTTTGCCGGGTACCGCGCCTATGGGCGGGTGCTTCTCAAGCAGTACATTGTGAACGCGCTCAAAGCCTTTATTGGCGAAGATATGTTGATTCAAACCAATCTGCCTTCACAGGGACTGGTCACGCTGTTGGAGCAGAAAGAGGAGCAGCGTTTCATCTGCCATCTACTGTATGCGAATACACTCCTTCGCGGCGGCAAGTTCATCAGCTCGGCGGGAACGGAAGCCGGACGGGCCGCGCTGGAAATCATTGAGGAACTGAATGACGTTGGCCCCATAAAAGTCAGCTTGCAGCTGCCACGACCAATCCGGAACGTCCGCATGGTCCCTGATGACCTTCCGCTGGAATTTGAAGTCAAAGACGGTCGTGTGGAGTTCTTCGCCCCGATGTTCAAATGTCATCGGAC
>JAEEGN010000294.1 GCA_016280345.1 Selenomonadaceae bacterium
CGTTCCAGATACAGCATCCATTCAAAATAATACGGCGCGGTCTCGCAGAGGAACGTGCCGTCCATATCGAACACCGCGATCCGGTCAGCGACCGGGATGAAATTCTCGCTTCCCGTATTCGTCACGTCCCTGACGTAGGAAACCAGCGTTTCCTTCGCGACGGAATCCTCCGTCCAATAGCGGAGGTCGCCCGACGGCGACACCTCCATCGCCGCCATTTCCTCCCGCGTTGCCGCCTCCACCGCGGGGGTGAAAATCGAGGCTCCGAGCCCGATGGCCGTTGCCAGCACGACAGAGCATAATATCTTGTGATTCATGGCATGTTCCTCCTTAGCCTTGACCGAATCGCGCCTTGCCTTAGCGATGACCTGCACGCCTATTATACTACGTTGATTACTCCTTGCGAAAGATACTTTCGTCTCAAAACACAGAAACCATAAAATTTACGGTAATAGAAACCCCATCTTGACACTGCTAAATCAGTTCGTTTCAGAAAAACCAGCTAAAACGGGACACTGGCACCCCTGCTGACGAAGAAACAGCGTTCAATGGCTTGACATAGCGTCTCACATGGCATATACTTATTCCGTATATTTACGGTAATAGGAGTGAGCCCTGTGAGCATCCCCGAAAACATCAAGAAGCATCGCCCAAAACAACTCGGCGCTTCCGAAGTGCGCTGTATTGGGGGAAAATACTACGTCTACCTCGTTTCTTCGCGGTGGGACCCAGAGAAAGGCCGGCCCCAGAAAATCACCGGCAAAAGCATTGGAAAGATCACCGAAGCCGACGGATTCATCCCGAACGCGGCCGGCCTCAAGCTTATGCAGGGAAAGCGCTTGGTGCCAACGGCTGCTCCTGTTGTCAAAGGCTATGGTGCATATGAGATGCTACAGCAGCTCTCGCCTGGCCTTGCCCCGGCCCTTCGCCAGCACTTTCCTGACATTTTCCGGGAGATCAGGGCTGTTGCCCTGATCCGCCTTGTCGATGGCGTCTCCTCGACCAGAATGGTGCAACCTATGTTTCTGGCGTCTAGTCTGAGCGATGCTTGCGACGACATTGCCGTGTCCGAAGAATCTGTCCGGCATTTCGTGGCCAGACTTGGCTCCATGCAGGGACGTCTGGATTCTTTCATGCGGGACATGGTCATGCCGGGAGCAACACTACTGTTCGACGGTACCACCATCTTCACGCGTTCCTCCGATTCTCTGGCCGCCAAGGGGTATAATCCCGACCACCGCCTGAACACTCAGGCACGGATTCTGTATGTGTTCGACAAGGGCTCCCACCGGCCGGTATTCTATCGTATCTTCCAAGGTTCTGTCGTAGACAAGACCGCTTTCATGGAGACTATCCAATCGGCCGGCTGTACAGATTGCATCATCATCGCGGATAAGGGCTTCTATTCGAAGCAGAACCTTTCAGCCCTGATGCAGGCCGGAATGAAGTATATCCTTCCCCTGCGCGAGGATACCACGCTGGTAGCGCCTGTGTTCTATGAGCAGCCAGATGACAAATGGGACGGGGTGTTCACCTACAACAAGCGGGCCATATGGTATTGCAAGCGGCCGAGCGGCAACAAGGGGAATTTCATCTACACTTTCCGGGATGATTCACGCCGGGCAGAGCTTGTCGGCCATTATGTCGAGCGAGCCGAGCAGAACTACGATGAGGCGCGGCGAGTGCCGCTGGATGTCAGGGGCGAGCCCCGGATAGGGTATTTCTCGTTCTGTAGCAACCTGGATGTCACGGCAAAGGAAATCTACATGGGGTACAAGGAGCGATGGGATATTGAGCAATGCTTCGATTACCTCAAGAACAGCGTATCCACGTCCGCCTCGCATGCCCGGACAGATGAGTATTTCCGCGGATGGGCATTCCTGAACCATATGAGCCTGCTGTATTATTATGGCCTGGTGAACGCACTGCACAAGGCAGGGTTGGAAAGCAGCTTTTCGGCTGAGGATGTCCTTAAGCTGACCAAGAATATATATCTGGTAGATACAGGTGACGGGAAGGAGAAAAGAGTATCGGCGATTCAGAAGAAGACGATTGAGTTGTTGGAAGGTTTAGGTGTTGACCTATTACGTAAAAATTAGGGTTTCTGTGTTATACCACATTTCTGCCCAAATAGCAAGCCCAAAAGGAGGGCACCATGCGAAAACGCAGCTTTTTCCTCAATGACCACTGGGACATCACCCTCGACGACGCCGGGAATTTCCCGACGACGACGGGCCGGTACTGCGACGCGCAGAACGTCGCCAACGCCAGCCGGTGTTTCACCCGTGACGATTTTCCCGGCGTCGATGAAAGGCTTGCCATACTCCAGGCGGGAAGCCTTGTTTTTTTTCGTGGAAATAGAGCGGAGCTGCTCCACGGCTGTTCCCTGCTTCAACGGTAAGTGACGGTTTCGGACAGGGGCTTGCGGTTCTCGTGATTGGGCAGCGGCTTGGCGGCCGCGTCAGCATAGCCGACGTCGAGCAGGATGGTCAACGCTTCGTTGTCCGGGAGCTGCAGCAGTTCTTTGGCCTTGTCCGGGTCAAAGAAGTTCAGCCAGCAGGTGTCAAGACCAATGGCCTTGGCGGCCAGGACGATGTGCGTGGCGACAATCGCCGCGTCCTCGGCGCCGGAGTTGTAAGCGCCGCCGGGATATTCGAAGACGTTGTTCTTGTCGTGGGCGATGGCCAGCACGGTGGGCGCGCCGTAGCGGCACGGCGTGATCTGGTCCGCCAGCGCCAGCGATTCCTTCGACTCCAGGACGTAGATGTGTTGCGGCTGGTTGTTCTTCGCGGTGGGAGCCAGCCGTCCCGCCTCCAGGATATTCTCCAGCTTGTCCCGTTCCACGGGCTTGTCCAGGTATTTCTTGCAAGAGTACCGCGCTTTTGCGAGTTCCAAAAATACCATCCTGTCAACCTCCTTCAAAGCACACGGCCGGTATGGCCACTTTCACGAAAGGGAATCCCTCATAAAAAAACTTAACCGTTTCCGCCGGTCGCCGTCAATCCGCCCCGGGTTCCGTTTCTTCCCATCGTCAGACTGTTTGCTCCCGGTCGGGTAGCTCCGTGAGGGGCGAATTGTCAAACAAGGTGTGACCTTAGCGAAAGGGGCTGTGGCGCCGGTGATTCCTTTCACTTTTTTCGTGGGTTGGTGGCCGTCGAAGAATCACCTTTCAACACTTCAAAGCTAAAAAATATATTCTGGCGAATATTCGTCGCTTCTGCGGGAATGGCGGCGAACCCATGCTGTATCATCGTTTACGGCCAATCGGAAAAAAGGGGGCTTTGCCAAAATGCGCGTTTTAGGAAAAGGTGCGCAATCCTTGCTCCTCAACCTTTCCAGCGGGCGTGGCTGCCGTCCTGGTCCTTGGTGACCAGCAACTGGTCCTCGATGGATTGCTTCAGTTCATCGACGTGGGAAATGATGCCGATGAGCTTCGAGCCGTTGGCTACCTGTTGGAGTACTTTCACGGCCTGGCCGCGGGAATGATCGTCGAGAGTACCGAAGCCTTCGTCGATGAACATGACGTCGAGATTGACCGCCGCGGTGCCCTGCTGGATCTGGTCGGCCATGCCTAGGGACAGTGCCAGCGCCGCCATGAAGGACTCGCCGCCGGAAAGGGTGTGGATCTTGCGCTCTTTTCCGTTCACGGTGGAGTACACCATCAGGTCGAGACCTTGATTTTTCCCTATGCCAGCCTGCTCCTCGGAGGTAACGTGAAGCTCGAACTGGCCCGCTGACATATCGCGGAAGCGGGTATTGGCCGCCTGCAGGATTTGCTTCAGGTAATAGCGCTGCACGAAGGTCTCGATGTCCATGTGCGCGCCGGTTACGTTGCCGGAAAGCCGCTGATAAAGACCGTTGACCTTCTCGTAGACCCGCGCTGTTTCACGGCGTTCCTCCATAATCGGTGTTAGCGCGTCGCAGGCTTTGCGGTTCGCATGGTTCATTCCCTGAAGGCGCTCTCTGGCCTCGCTGGCTGCCTGAAACGCTTTGTCCGCTTCTTCCATTGCCGTCCGCAATTTTTCCATGTCGGGCATCGGACGATCGGCGATGGCTTCCCGGGCGGTTTTTTGCGCGCCTTCCGCCTCCGCCTTTTGGCGATGATGGGCGTCGAGGCGTTCTTGCAGGCGCTCCGCTTCCTTCTTCTCATATTTCGCCGTGATTTCCTGCCACTCGGACTCTGCCCGGTCCCGTTCCTGCATGATCGCTTCGTACTCCGCCCGGCGCTGTTCCGTTTCTTTGCGTTGCTCTGGCAAGGCCTTTTCGCAATTCGCGATCAGCGTCTCTGCCTGTTCCTTGGCGGTCCGCGCCGCCTGGGCATCGCCCTGCGCTTTCAGGAAAGCGGTGTCGACGTCCGTTTTCGCTTGCTGTTCTTTGGCAAGCAGTTGTTTGGCTTCATCTTCGCCGGCGAATACCTTTTGCTTTTCGAGATTTTCCCGTGTCGCCTGAGCCGCCGCCAGCGCTTCCCGGGCCGTCGTTACCCGGGAAGCTGCCTGGTCCTGCGCGTCCTGGAGCTTTTTCTTTTCCCGGTCGGCGCTTTCCAAAAAGGCTTTCGCCTTTTTCAGCTCGGATTCCTTTTGCGCCAGCGCCTTTTCTTCCGCCTGCGCCGTTTCCTGCCAATCGGAAAGTGCCTTCCGGGCCTGGGGCAGCTTCATTTCCGCCGGCAGGTCCGGAATGCTTTGGCTCATACGCTTCCGAAGCTGCTTTCCCAAAGTCTGGAATTGTTTCTTTTTCTCCTCCGCCAGCTTCCCCGCCGATTCGGCGGCAATGGCCGCGTTCTGCTGTCGCTTGTTGAGTGCGCCCTCTTCTTCCGCCAGCTTGTCGATGATTTCCTGCGTCAGACCGCGGGCTTCGCCCGACAGCTTGCAGGGCGACGGATGATCGAGGGAACCGCAGACGGGACAGGGCTCACCGGGACGCAATTCTTCTTTCGCGAGAATCCCCGCCCGGGCATTTTGCAGGGCGGTATTCTTTTCCCGGTATTCCAGGTTTTTCGCTCGCCATTGCTCGTTGAGCGTCGCGTAGTCTTCTTTCGCCTTATCCCGTGCCATTTCCTGGGCGCGTAGTTCCTGCTGCGCAGTCTCCAGGGCAGCGATATCATCGGCGATGCGCTTCGCTTCCGCCTGCTTCACCCGAAGCAGCTTCTTTTGCGCGTCCACGTCGCCGATGGTGTCCGCTGTCTGACGATGGGCGCTCTCCTGCTTCTTGAAGTCGTCCAGTTTTTCCTGGGCGGATCTCATAGATTTGTCCGCATCCACTACGGCGAGGTTCTTTTTTTTCAGATCCTCGTCGGCTTTTTTGATGTTGCCGAAGATTTCTAAAGCGCGATTCACCCGCTCCGAGATCTGCGTGAAGCGTTTGTCCTGCTCCTGTTGCTCTTTCCGGGCCTTTTCCTCGCCGGCCGCCAATGCCTTTGCCCTGTTCGTCAGTTCCGGCAAGCGGTCCTTCTGCTCTTTCAGTTCTTTCCCGGTCTTTTTTTCGATTTTCGCCGCGTCCTCGTAACGCTTGTGGATGGCCTGAATCTCATAGGCGTCCCGTATCTGCGCCATTAGGGAGGCCGCTTCCTTCATTGCGTTTTCAGCGGTTGCGCAGTCTGCCAGTGTTTTCTCCGCCTGCCGGAGCTGGTCATAGGAATGTGCCAGCGACAGCGCCCTGGTATGCGTTTCATGGGCCTGGTCGCGGATTATTGCCTGGGCCTTCCAGGCCTCATCGGCGCGGCGGCTGTCTGCCTCGAGCTTTTCGCAAAGGTCTTTGAGCCCGGCCAACAGCGTTTCCAGGTCGGTGATGGCCGGCGTTTTCGACGCAGTGATATTATTCCTGGTCGTCGTCAGAGGTTCCGCGTTGGGATAATCTTCGGGAACGACTACATTGTCGGCAAGTATCCGGCAGCCCGTGTGCATATTGTCAATGTTGTTTTTCAGTTCTCTTTGCCGCGCCGCCAGTTCGTCAATGATGGCCTGGAATATCCCCGTATTGAAGAGCTTGCGGAATATTACCTTCTTGTCCTTCGTTTCCTTCCGCAAGACATCCATGAATTCGCCCTGGGCAATCATGCCTACCTGCATGAATTGCGCTTTCGTGAGGCCGACAATCTCCTGGAGTTTTTCATCGACGTTGCCGTTGCCGCCCGGATAATCGCTGCCGTCCGGCATCGTTAGCCTCACCCGCTCGGACACAGGGGTTTTTCGCGTCTTTTTCTTATAGGCGGGGTTTCGGCAAACGGTATAGATGCGCGGCTCGCCCCCCTCCATCTCCGAAAAGGTCAGCTCCACGAACGGCTCTTCTTCGGAAAACTGGCTTTGCAGTTCAACGCCGTTTTTCTTGTTTGTATTGGAACTGGCCTCACCGTACAGGGCGAAGACCATCGCGTCGAAAATCGTCGTTTTCCCGGCGCCGGTGTCCCCGGTTACGAGGAAGAGCTGCTGGCCCGTCCGGGTGAAGTCGATGACGGTTTCCTTGCCGTAGGAGCCGAAAGCGCGAATTTTCAGTCTGATTGGTCGCATTTCATCTTGCCTCCTGTACGGCATTGATCACTTCGCGGAGCAGTTCTTTTTCCCCGTCGTCCAGATCTTTCAAAAATTCACAGCAAAGATCAAAGGGGGTCAGGCGCCCGGCGACAATATCCGGCTGGCTGTAATCCGCGCCGCGCACCGTTTCCCGGTGAATCTCCAGCAGACAGGGGAACTTTTCCCGCAGCCGGTCCTGCATATCAATGGTGTCGAGGTCCACTTTGTCCGTCAGCCACACGGACACATAGTCATCGCAGCCCTGGGCCAGCAACTCCTCCAGGGTGCCCCGCAGTTTACGGACCTGGCGGAGCGGATGCAGCGGAATCGGCGTCACGTCCACCTGGCCTTTGGCGCCCATCTCCACTGACAGGATTGCCTTCTCCTGTCCGGCTTCGCTAACCGAGCAGGCCAGCGGCGTGCCGGAATAGCGGCGGCAGTCGCCGGCTACGCGCATGGGTTTATGGATATGGCCGAGCGCCGCGTAGTCGAAGGGCTCCAGGAGGTCAGCCCCTACCTCGTCGACGTTGCCCACGGTGCAAACCTCGGAGTCCATGCGCTCTACGTCCTCCGGGCGGGTTCCCCGGGGAAGGTAGAATTGATGGCTGACCAGCACGTTGCGTTCGCCTTCATCGATTGTTTCCCGCGCCAGGAGCCGGCGCAGCGCTTCGTCGTAGGAGAGCGGGCGGTCGTCCTCTTCCGTGCCCACGATGGGCTGGACCATGGTGGGCCTGACGAAGGGCAGCAGATAAAAGTTCACGTTGCCGAATTCGTCCCGCAGGATGACTTTTTCAATATGTTCCTCCGGCAGGCGCGGGGGGAGGCCGATCATGCGGATGTGCTGGCGTCTGAGGACACGGCGGAAGAGATCGACCCGTTGGGGACTGTCGTGGTTGCCGCTGATCATCATGATTTCCGCCTTGGGCGCCGCCTGCGCCAGCGTCGTCACAAAGCGGTCGAAGAGCTCCACGGCTTCGGCGGAGGGGTTCGAGCGGTCGTAGATGTCGCCGGCGACCACTACGGCATTGGGCTGCTCCCGCTCCGCGGACGCAACGATCTGCCGCAGAATGTACGCCTGGTCTTCCCGGAGATCCCGGTTGATTAACTTTAACCCAATATGCAAATCGGAAATATGAAAAAACTTCATGCCGGTGCTCCTTTTCGTGAACGATAAATTGTCTGTCTATATTATATCACATGCCGGGACCGGTTTCCCGGCAGCGTTGTTTTTATACTAATCATATGGGGATTGACAACAACGGGCGAATATCCTACAATGAAGCCATCGTTGAACGGGCGCAGCGCTAAAAGGAGTGCTTTTCATGGGAGAAGAATTGCTGACGATCCGCGGGCTTCGGGCCGGCGTGGATGACAAGGAGATTCTGCACGGCGCCAGCCTTTCCATCGGAAAGGGCGAGACGCATGTGCTCTTGGGGCCGAACGGCTCCGGCAAGACGACGCTGATGAACGTCATCATGGGGCACCCGCGTTATGAGGTGCGCGAGGGGACGGTGCGCTTTGACGGCGCGGACCTGCTCGCTCTGCCGACGCACGAGCGGGCGCGGCGCGGGCTTTTTCTGTCGTTCCAGACGCCGGAGGAGATTCCGGGGGTTACAGTGGAGAATATGCTGCGGACGGCGCGTCAGGCCATCACCGGGAAAAAGGCCGGTGTGCTGGCGTTCCGCAAAGAACTGGCGGCAGCGCTGGCGACGCTGCAGATGGATGCGGACTGGGCGGGCCGTTATCTGAACGTGGGGTTTTCCGGCGGGGAGAAGAAGAGGACGGAGATCCTGCAGCTTCTGATGCTGAAGCCGAAGCTCGCCCTCCTGGACGAGACGGATTCGGGACTGGATGTGGACGCGGTGCACCTTGTGTCAGGCGGTGTCAGGGCGTTTCGGACGCCGGAGAACGCCTGCCTGATCATCACCCATAACGCCGGTATCCTGTCGTCGCTTTCCGTGGACCGGGTGCATGTATTGCTTCACGGTCATATCGTGCAAAGCGGCGGCCCGGAGCTGGTCGACGAGGTCGGCGCCCACGGCTATGCCCGGTTCCTCGAAGCGGAGGGGTAAGGCATGACGCAGCAGAAAATCATTATCGAGGACATTGCGCGGGCGCTTTACGATGTCCGGGACGAGAGCCGGCCGCGTTACCGTTCGGAAAGCGGGCTGACGGAGGACATCGTGCGCGATATTTCCCGGCGCAAGAACGATCCGGCCTGGATGACGGAACACAGGCTCGCGTCGCTGGCGGTTTACAACGAAACGCCGCCGCCCGCCTGGGGTCCGGCAATTACGTCTCTGGATATGGACCATATCGCGACCTATGTGCAGCCCGACGCGGTCATGGCGGGGCGCTGGGAGGACGTGCCGGAGGAGATCCGCAGCACCTTTGACCGCCTCGGCATTCCCGAGGCGGAGAAGGAATCGCTGGCGGGCGTCGGTGCCCAGTATGATTCCGAGGTGGTTTATCACAGCATCCAGACGAGTCTGACGAAGCAGGGCGTCGTCTATACCGATATGGAGACGGCGCTCCGGGAGCATGAGGACATCGTGCGGGCGCATTTCATGAAGCTGGTGCCGCCGAAGGATCACAAGTTCGCGGCCCTGCACGGCGCGGTCTGGTCCGGCGGTTCCTTTGTCCACGTCCCGCCCGGCGTCGAGGTGAAAATCCCCCTGCAGTCGTATTTCCGGTTGAACGCGCCGGGGGCGGGGCAGTTCGAGCATACGCTGATCATCGTGGAGCCGGGGGCGAGCCTGCATTTCATCGAGGGCTGCTCGGCGCCGAAATATAACGTGACGAATCTTCACGCCGGCTGCGTCGAGCTTTATGTGAAGGAAGGGGCGCGGCTCCGCTATTCGACGATCGAGAACTGGTCGAAGAACATGATGAACCTGAACACGAAGCGGGCGCTGGTGGAAAAGGGCGGGCTCATCGAGTGGGTGTCCGGCTCTTTCGGTTCCCGCGTCTCGATGCTGTATCCGGCCAGTATCCTGGCGGGGGAGGGGGCGCGCTGTGAGTTCACCGGCGTGACGTTCGCCGGCCGCGGGCAGCACCTCGACACCGGGGCGACGGTCATCCACGCCGCGCCGCGCACCTCGTCGGTCATCAACACCCGGTCGATCTCGAAGGACGGCGGCGTCGCCGTCTATCGCAGCGGCGTCCGGGTGAGCGCCGGGGCGAAGGGGGCGAAGTGCGCGGTGAAGTGCGATTCGTTGATGCTTGACAGCGAGTCGCGGGCCGATACGATTCCCGTCATGGACATCCGGGAGGACGACGCGGATATCGGGCATGAGGCGAAAATCGGACGCATCAGCGACGAGGCAATCTTTTACCTGACGAGCCGGGGCATCCGCGAGGAGGAGGCCCGGGCGATGATCGTGCGCGGCTTCGTGGAGCCGGTGGCGAAGTCATTGCCGCTGGAATACGCGGTGGAGATGAACAATCTGATCAATCTGGAACTGGAGGGGGCGAGGCAATGACGGCGGCAGCGGAAAAAGAGGTCGTTTTTGACAGGATTCCCGCTCCGACGTGGCGCTGGCTTGGCGTCAACGAGGTCCGCGTTCCCGAGTCCGTCCTGCGGGAAGCGCCGGCCCTGCGTCTGGTGACGATTCCCCGCGGGGAAACCCGGGACATGGTCGTCGTCTGCCGGACGGAGGCGGCGCTTGAGCTGCGGGCGGAGCTGGGGGAAGGGGCGGAGTTCCGTCTGACGCGGGTGCGGCTCGCGCCGGCGGACGTCCGCTGCGCCGACGCGGTCAAGGTCACGCTGGCGAAGGACGCGCGTCTCTCCTATACCGCCGTCGAGCTTAGCGGGGCGCGGGCCGCCGATTTGCTCGATGTCAATCTCGCCGGGGACGGCAGCGGCGCCGACGTCGCTGTTTTCTATTTCGCCGGCGGGCAGCAGCGCCTTGATATGAACTATGAGATCCACCAGCGGGGGAGAAGGACCGAGGCCGTGCTCGACGTGCAGGGCGGCCTTTCCGGTCGGGCGGAGAAAATCTTTCGCGGCACTCTGGATTTCGTGCGCGGCGCGGCCGGCTCCGTCGGCCGCGAGCGGGAGGCCGTCACGCTGCTGTCGCCGGATGTCGTGAACCGCTCCGCGCCCCTGATGCTGTCCGGTGAAGCGGAAGTGGACGGCCGTCACGCGGCCAGCGTTGGCCGGCTGGACGAGGAGAAACTCTTTTACCTGACGAGCCGGGGCCTTTCCCCTGACGACGCCCGGCGGCTCGTCGTTCTGGCGGCCGCCGCGCCGGTACTGGACCGCATCGCCGACGAGGCGCTGGTGGCCGAAATCCGCGCGGCGATGGAAGGGAGGCTTTCCCATGGCTGAGACCGGGGACTTCCGCCGGGATTTCCCGCTCCTGCGGCAGGAAATGAACGGCCGCCCCATTGTCTATCTCGACAACGGGGCCACGACGCAGAAGCCGGAGAGCATGATCCGCGCCATGTGTGGTTACTACGGTGGCTGCAACGCGAACCCGCACCGGGGCGCCTACGCGCTGTCCGTCGAGGCTACGGGCATCTATGAAGCGGCCCGGGAGCGCGTGCGCCGCTTCATCGGCGCCGGGGAAGCGCGGGAAATCATCTTCACGAAGAACGCCACCGAGGCGCTGAACCTCGTCGCGTACAGCTACGGGCTCACGAACCTCGGCGCCGGCGACGAGATCGTGCTGACCATCGCCGAGCATCACTCGAACCTCGTGCCCTGGCAGCGGGTGGCCAGGGCGCGGGGCGCGACGCTGAAGTACATCTATCTGGAGCCCGACGGCAACCTTTCGGAGCGGGATATCGCGGAAAAGATCACGAAGAAGACGAAGCTCGTGGCCGTCACCCACGTTTCCAACGTGCTGGGCCTCGTTAATCCCGTGCGGCGCGTCGCCGACCGGGCCCACGAGGCCGGGGCGGTGGTCGTCGTGGACGGCTCCCAGAGCGTGCCGCACATGGCGGTGGATGTGAAAGCGCTGGGGGCGGATTTCTTCGCCTTTTCCGGCCACAAGCTGCTGGCGCCGATGGGTATCGGCGTCCTTTACGGGCGGGCGGCGCTGCTGGAAGCCATGCCGCCGTTCCTCTCCGGGGGCGACATGATCGAGTATGTTGAGGAGCAGGACACTACCTACGCGGAATTGCCGGCAAAATTCGAGGCCGGCACGCAGAACGTGGGCGGCGCGGCGGGCCTCACCGCGGCCATTGATTACCTCGAAGCGATGACCTTCGACCGCGTCCGGGCCATCGAGGCGGATCTGCTGTCCTACGCCCTGCCGCGTCTGCGGGCGCTCCCGTGGATCAAACTCTACGGCTGCGACAGTACGCGGGATAACAAGACCGGCATCATCACCTTCAACGTCAGGGACGTCCACCCTCACGACGTCTCGACCATCCTCGACAGCGAGGGTGTCGCCATCCGGGCGGGTCATCACTGCGCTCAGCCGCTGATGAAGTACCTCGGACAGGCCGCCACCTGCCGGGTGAGCTTCTATTTCTACAATACGCGGCAGGACGTCGATCGTTGGCTGGATGCGCTGGAAAAAGTCAGGGAGGTCATGCGCCTTGGACATTCATGAAAACCGCGCTTCGACGCCGGCCATGGAGGACATCTACACCGAGCTCATCGCCGAGGAAAGCCGGAGCATGGAGCACCGCCGCCATCTCAGCGTCCCCACGGCGGTGCTGAAGGGGCGGAACCCCAGCTGCGGCGATGAAATCACGCTGGAGCTCGCCCTGAAAGACGGCGTCGTCGCGGACGCGTCCTTCACCGGTGTCGGCTGCGCGATCTCGCAGGCTTCCACGTCGCTGATGATCGGCCTGATCCGGGGCGAGACGGAGGAAAAGGCGCGGCGGCTGGCGGCGACCTTCCTGGCCATGATCAAGGGGGACGTTTCCGCCGACGATCCCGCTCTGGAGGAACTCGGCGACGCCGCCGCCCTGCAGGGCGTATCCCACCTGCCGGCCCGCGTCAAATGCGCCGTCCTGCCGTGGCACACGCTGGCGGAGGCTTTGGAACGGAAAGGATAAGCTATGACGCTGCAACAACTGAAATACGTGCTGGCCGTCGCCGAATACGGCTCGGTGAGCTTAGCGGCGCGCAAGCTCTTCGTCTCCCAGCCAAGCCTGACCGAAGCCCTGTCCTCGCTGGAGCGGGAAATCCGCCGGACGCTTTTCGTCCGCGGCCCCCGGGGCATGAGCCTCACCGACGAAGGACGCAAGTTCCTCGGCGGGGCGCGGCAGGTCGTGGAGCAGATGCGGCTCCTGGAGGACCGGTACAGCGGGGAGAGCGGCAAGCAGTATTTTTCCGTCTCCACCCAGCATTATACCTTCACTGCCAGCGCCTTCGTCGAGCTTGTCCGGCAATGCGGCGGCGATAATTACGAGTTTTCACTGCTGGAGGAACGCACCGGGAAGATCCTCGAAAACGTGCGGACCTTCAAGAGCGAGATCGGCGTCCTCTACATGAGCCGCGCCAACGAAGCGGTGCTGCGCAAGCTGCTGCAGGAAAGCCGCCTCGTCTTCTCGCCGCTGTTCGTGGCCCGCCCCCATGTCTTCCTCTTCCGGAAACACCCGCTGGCGAAACGGGCCTCCGTCGCCTTTGCCGATCTGGAGGCGTACCCCGGCGTCATGTTTGACCAGGGGGAGGAGAACCCCTTTTACTTCGCCGAGGAGGTCGGCAGCGAGCGCCCGATGAAAAAGTGCCTCCACGTCACGGACCGGGCGGCGGTGGTGAACCTCCTGATGGAGCTGGACGCCTACATTGTGACGACGGGCGTCCTGCCCTCGTATCTGCATGGGCGCGACATCGTCGCCGTGCCGCTGGAGTCGGAGGAGGTCATGACCGTCGGCGTCGTCCGCCACGCCGACCGCCGGCTGTCCGAGCCGGGCCGCGCCTTCCTGACGTCGCTGACGGAAACGGCGGCAAAGCTGGGGCTGGCGAAGGCGGGACCGGAAACCGCCTCATAGAAAAGCACCGCGTCCAATTTAAGGGCGCGGTGCTTTTTTCCCAAAAGAAGCACGTCCAATCGTGCCATCGGTCAACAGACGGTGAATATTCATTCCGGACGAGAAAAGCCGGCTTTTCCCAAACGGCGGTTACAACCGATCCGTCAGCCATTCCTCCATCAGGGACTGACGGCGGGAGGACAAATCCGTCTCCCGGACTTTTTGACGCAGGGGAAGTACGAAGCGTGGGGAAACGGAAAGCTCATCGATCTCCATCGCGAGGAAGGTTTCCGTCAGGCTGAGGTCCGCGGCCATCTCCCCGCAGATGTTTACCCGGATATGGTGTTTATGCGCGTTGTCCGCCACCAGTTTAAGAAGCCGCAATACAGCCGGATGGCGGGGATCGCTGTACCGTTTCAGCGCCCTGTTCTGCCGGTCGCACGCCAGCGTGTATTGCGTCAGGTCGTTGGTGCCGCAGGAGAAAAAGTCCACCAGCTGCGCCAGCCGGTCGCTCATGATGGCCGCCGCCGGCGTTTCCACCATGATGCCGATGGGCACCTTTTCCGAGAAAGGCAGGTTTTCCTTCCGCAGTTCCTGCCGTACCTGCTCGCAGAGCGCCAGGGCTTCCCGAACCTCCCAGACGCTGGCCACCATGGGAAACATGATGCCGAGCTTTCCGCAGACGGACGCCCGGTACAGAGCCCGAAGCTGGGTGCGAAAAAGGTCCGGCCGGGCGAGGCAGAGGCGCAGAGCCCGGTTGCCCAAAGCGGGATTTTCTTCCCTCGGCAGGCCAAAATAACCGATCTGCTTATCCGCGCCGATATCCAGCGTCCGGATAATGACATCCCAATCCTTCATGGCTTCCAATACCTGCCGGTAAGCGGAAAACTGCGTCTCCTCATCGGGATAGTCGTCCCGCCCCAGATACAGGAATTCGCTCCGGAACAATCCCACGCCTTCCCCGTCGTCTTCCACAACCGCGGGCACACCCCCCGGCCCTACGATATTGCCGCAGATACGGA
>JAEEGN010000295.1 GCA_016280345.1 Selenomonadaceae bacterium
CCTCGATCACGGATATTCGCTGAACGTGGCAGCCGCCGCCGTGGAAAAGACGGACAATCTGGGGCATGACATCTTCAATCTATATCGCAAGCTGAACGCGATCAAGTCCTCCGCCCAGATTTCCGACCCGCTGGGAGCGCTGCCTGTGGTGATGCGGGAGCGCAGGACCGGGGACCCGGTCGTGGACTTCGACAAGGAACGGGGCGATTATGTTTCCCGGGCGTCCCAGCTCCGACGGGAAGAAAGCACCCTCCGGAAACTCATCGTGGGACCTGACGAGCTTCCCCTCACGCGGGCCTTCGACGGAAAAGACTATTGGGCGGCGCTCCACGCCGACGGGAACAATCTCGGCATCACCATCGGGCGCATCCTGCAAACGACGCCGATCTATGCGCAGGGAATCCGCACCCGGCGGCAGATCAATTTAAGCATCGTCGCCAACTACCAACGGGTCATGACGCGGACGATGAGCGACATGGAAGCATTTTTCCGCGCTTCCGGCGGAAAGGACGGAGATTTTGAACGGGAATTCGTGGTCGTCCATCAGGGCGGCGACGACGTGAACTGCATCTGCAAGGCCTCCCTGGCCTTCCCGTTTTTGCACTTCTTCTACAAGAACCTGGCCGGAAGCCTGCTCTGGGACACGCCGGAGCTGAAGCTGCCGCTTTATATTTGCGCGGGCGTCGCCCTCGTGACGCGGGACGTCGGCTTTCACGCGGCCTCCGTTCTGGCGGAGGAATGCTGCAAGAGCGCCAAGACGATCGCGAAAAAGGAATACAATCTGCGGGACGGTCTCGCGAGCAACTGGATCGATTATCAGGTCTGCGGCAACCCCAACGCGCAGAAGCTGGACCTACTGCGCGAGCGCGCCTATATCACCCGGGAAGGCGTCCATCTGGGGCTCCGTCCCTATTGCCTTGACCCGGTGGCGGAAAACGAGATTTTCAGCTACCGGAATCTCCTGCGGCAGGTCAAGCGCGTGCAGGGACTCCGGCTGACCCCGCTGCAGCAGCGCATGATGCGTGAATCTTACGCGACGGGCAAGCAGGAATTTGCCCGCTGGATCGAGCTGATGAAACAACGGGGAACGGACCTCGAAAAATCCCTTGGAGAGCCGCTTTGGCAGGGGCGCGGCAAGGAATATCACGCGGCCTGGTTTGACGCTGCGGAGCTTTCGGACTTTATCCCTGCCGCAATGCTGAAGGAGGTGGATTGAAATGCCCTCGGTTCGCATCAAGCTCATCGGCGAGGTCGCATTCCAGAATCCCGAAGGAGTATCCCAAGGATACGACTGGGACGTGCCGACGGACCAGTTCGGCATCCCTTATCTGCCGGTTTCGGAAATTATCGGTCAAGAAGGGTGGCCGGCGTCGGGCACGCAGATGGGCGTCGCCCATCCCGACGGCTATCTGGGGCTGCTTCGTGCGGCGCAGGCACTCCATGACGCGATTCCGCACAGCGCACCCCATATCTGCTCGTATTTCACGAACGACCGGTTCATCAGCACATCGGCGTGCCGTGCCCGCTCGCTGAAGGCGGGTCAGGAATTTTACGCGTCGATCCGATTCGCGAGGGAAGACGAAAACAAGATCGTTTCCCTCCTGCAAAGCGTCAAACATCTCGGCGTCAAAGGCGACAACGTCACCGGAGCCGTGGAATGCAGCCTGTGCTACGACGAAGAATCCGCGGATGGTTCATCGGCGCTTTCCCCGCTCTGCGAGTACCATGCGCTGGATTACTCGATGACGCTGCTGACCCCGGCCTGTTTCCACGCCCCTTACAACGAAGGCTCGCTGACTTACGTTTACGCCCCCGGCGCCCTCGTCCGGCAGGAACTGGCGAACCGTGCCCTGGACGGGGATACGGAAGGCCTGACCTTTACCAACGCTTACATCAGCGACGGGCGGAAGCGGCTCTTGCCGGTTCCGATCTGCATGTCGGTGGTGAAACTGGACAAACAGCAGCTCCGTTACCGCCTGGCGCCCGGAAAGGATCCCCGAAAGACGGAACAGGACACGAAGCTCTCGGACGCTTTCTGCGAAGGCTTCGAAAGCCATAAGATTCGCTACGCGACGCCGGAAATCCAGCGTATCACCTCCGGCGACGGCAAAGCATACGACGCGTTGAGCCAGTGGCAAACCCTTCGGGGCACGATCTACGGCCCTGACGCGGCGCTCCGGAAACTCGCCGCCTATATCGCCGCCAATCCCCTGCTGAACCTCGGCACCCTGTCCGACGAAGGCTTCGGCGAAGTGCTGCTCCGCACCGAGCAGCTCCACGAGCGTCCGCTGGAAGCGGAAATCCCGGCACGGACCTTTGACGTAACCTGCCTGTCCGACGCGCTGATCATCAACGACGACGGACTCCCGGGCTGCAACGCCGAAGACCTCGTGGGAGAACTGGAGCGCTTGCTGGACGCGCCGGGCCGTCTCCAAGTCGAAGGGAAATACACGGATGTGCAGAAGGACTTCAGCGTCAATCTCGACTGGGGCTGTGACGGCGCCGTCACCCGATGCCTGAAAGCAGGCTCGGTGCTCCGCCTGCGGACGGCGGACGGGGAACCCGTGGACATCTCCCCGATTCTCCATGCCTTCGTAGGCGAGCGGACGGAGGACGGTTACGGAGAAATCATGGCGTACCCGGCTCGCGGCCAATACTACCGGCTGGCCGAACGCATCGAGTTCCCCAGCTTCTCCGCAGGCGATTCCGTCTCCATGAACTTCGGGCACATCGGCGTGGAAAGCCGGACACGCAAAGTGAACATCCTGGAAATACCGGTATCCGTACGCGCCAGCCACATCGGCGCCCGAATGACCCACGCGGTGCTGACGGGCCTCCTAAAGGAGCGCGTCAAATTCCTCTCCGACCTCGACAGGCCGGAATACCTGGAGGGCGTCCCCATCAACCAGCTGATCCCCTCCGAGATCCTGGATATGCTGAAAGACACTTACGACCCCGCAATATCGAACGGGACATTGGTCAAATGGTACATAGACGGACTGGAGGAGCAAAGCGATGAATGGGATATCGATTGAAAAAGCGCCGGAGAAGGGATTTATCCTCGCCTACTTCCGGAAACGGCTGATTTTCACCCGCTACGAGAAAAAAGGCGGAGAGCTCGTATTCGACGGGCAGCAGATACTTCGGGACGAAGCGCCCCGGGAATGCCATCTCTTTGACGCGGACACAGAATACCGTTCCATAGCGCGTCAGGCCCGGGGAGACCGGGTCGAATCCGTCCTGACGGCACGGGAGGAAAAAGAAATGGACCCGGATCTCCTCTACGCCGAAAACGTCCTGGTCCGGGAAGAATACCGGCAGGGCGGCGCCATGCCCGAAAAGCTCACCGTGATCAACCGCTACCGGTATTCGGACAGCGACACGCTGGTGCTGGGGAACTACCGGCTCAGCGCCCGGCCCTGACCGGAAAAAGGAGGAATGTGCATGGAGAACAAGACGACGGACGCGATGGGCTTGCGCCAGATTACGGGGCGGTATTTCCTGCGGGACGAGGAAAACGGAGTCACGGTCTATGACAAGCCGATGCACACATACGATTTCTATGAAGGGCTCCGGGCAGGAGACGTACCCGGCGAAAGCGCGGAGGCCTTCGAAGCGTTTCTCGCCTCGCAGCAGGACCGCAAGACGAAGAATATCCGCTCGAAATATCCTTTCTACATCGGCTGGCAGCTTTCGGGAACCTGCAACCTGAACTGCATTTACTGCTTCGCCGAAAACAAGATCCACAACCCGAATACCGACGACATCATGGATACGGCCAACACCATCCTATCTTTCCGCCCTATCTCCGTCGGACTCAGCGGCGGCGAGTCGACCATGAACCCTCGCCTGGCCGAAATCATGCGGCTTTTTCACGGCCGGACGAACGGCGTGCTGAACACCAACGGGACCACCGACCAGCTGGAAAAGCTGATCCCGGTCATAAAGGAAACAAACACCTTTGTC
>JAEEGN010000296.1 GCA_016280345.1 Selenomonadaceae bacterium
AGGACGTGACGATCTTCGGCCGTGCCGAGGCCACGGAAAAGCAGATGGTCGACTTCATCCTGCGGCGCAACCCGACGCGGGATATTTCCTGCACGGTAGAAGAACTCGTCCATTACTATTACGAGGAGGCGGGCCGCGAAGGCATCCGCGCCGACATCGCGCTGTGCCAGGCCTGCAAGGAAACGGGATTTTTCAAATACGGCGGCGACGTGACGGCGGACCAGAACAACTATTGCGGCCTCGGCGCCACGGGCAACCACGAGCCGGGGGCGCGGTTCGAGACGGCTCGGCTCGGCGTCCGCGCCCATATCCAGCATTTGATGGTCTACACCACGACCCGCAGGCCGGAGACGGAAGTCATCGATCCGCGCTACGAGCTGGTCATTGAGAAGCGCCCGGACATCCACGGCATCGTCAAGACGTGGACAGGGCTCAACGGCAAATGGGCGGTGCCCGGCACTTACTACGGGCAGGATATCCTGAATCTCTGGCGGCAGGCGAAGGTGCCCGACGGTTCGCCCACGTCCCTTTTGAACGCTTCCGAAGCGGTACGCCGCGCGCCTGACGACCCGAACGCCTATATTCGCCGCGCCGTGGCCCGATTCTATGCCGGCGAGTTGGAGCGGGCGATCCTGGACTACGACAAGGCCATCGAGCTTTCGCCCTCCGCCGAGGCGTATTTGGATCGGGCTATCTGCTACGAAGCGCTGCACGATCTCGCCAAGGCCGAGGCAGACTATACGGCGGCGACTGCCCTGGACCCGATGCTGCCGCAGCCGTGGTACAACCGGGGAAACCTCTATCTGCTGGCGGATCGGTGGCAGAGCGCGATTGCGGATTTTGAGAAGGAGCTTGCGCTGAACCCGCAGTCGGCGGACGCCCGCGTCGGCATCGGCATCGCCCATGCGAAGATGGGCGATTATAAAGCCGCGTGGAAAGATTTCTTCATCGTGACGGATGAGATCCACGACAACAACGAGGCGGCGCTGGCGAATCAGAAAATCATGATGGACGCGGTCAAGGGGAAGAAGAAATGAATTTGAAAAAAATGATGGCGGGCTTAATGCTCGCCATTTCTGTGCAGGGAGCGGCTATCGCCGCGCCGATTCCGCTTCGCGGCGTGGTCGAGGGTTTTTACGGCAGACCGTGGACGCAGGCGCAGCGCGTCGACATACTGGCGTTTTGCGAGGCACATGGGCTGAACGCCTATATCTACGCGCCGAAGGACGATCCCTATCATCGGGAGAAATGGCGCGAGCCGTACCCGAAATCGCAAATGAAGAAGCTGGCGTCGCTCGTCGGCGAAGCGCAAAAGCATAACGTGAGATTCATCTTCGCCGTGTCGCCGGGGCTGGATTTCTCCTATTCATTTTTGCACGGCGCGGAGGATCGGAAACAGCTCCTGGAAAAACTGGAATCCGTTTACGCTCTTGGCGTCCGCGACTTCGCGATATTCTTTGACGACATCAAGGAAAAGGACGGCGCCGGGCAGGCGGAGCTGCTCCGCTGGCTGGACGAGCGGTTTGTCGCGGCGCATGGCGACGTTTCTCCGCTGATCACCGTGCCCACCGAATATTTCCTGCCCGACATGCGGGAACCGGGCGGCGCGGCGAAGCCCTATACAAAGGCGTTTGCCAAAGGGCTGCCCAAAACAGCGGTTCCCCTTTTCACCGGCGACGGCGTCGCGATAGAGGGGCTGCCGCCGGAAACCCTCGACGGTGCGGCAAAGCTTTACAGGCGGCAGCTCGGCGTCTGGTGGAACTATCCTGTCAACGATTACATGGAGCAAAAGCTCGCTCTCGGTCCCGTCGGTCCGCTGCCGAAGGGTGCTGAACTGCCGATGATTTTCTTTAACCCCATGACCTTTTCGGAGCTGTCGAAAATCAGCCTCGCCACAGGCGCGGCCTGCGCCCTCGCGCCGGAAAGCTATGAGCCGCAGTTTGCATGGGAAAAAGCGATTCGCGAGCAATACGGCGACCTTGCGCCGCAGATGGAGCTTTTTGCCGACCAGAGCCAGCGCC
>JAEEGN010000297.1 GCA_016280345.1 Selenomonadaceae bacterium
CGAGTTCGTCGAGATTGACGGGCTGGAGCGCCTGCGGGATGGTCTGGCCCTGGGCCGGGGCGGCGTCATTGCCCTTCCTCACAGCGGCAACTGGGAGCTGATGGGCGGTGCGCTGGCGCAGGCGGGCATTCCCCTCGTCGGCGTCGCCATGCGGCAGAAGGAGGGCGGATTCGACCGCTTCATCAACGAGTACCGACGCTTCGTCGGCATGCACATCACTTATAAGGACAACGTGCGGGAGATGTTCGAGTTCCTGAAACAGGGCTGGCTCATTGGCCTCTTGATGGACCAGGACGTGGGGCTCCGGGACGGCATCATCTTCGACTGGTTTGGGCGGCCCACGAACTTCGTCCAGGGACCGGCGACACTGGCCCGCTACCGCAACGCGCCGATTTTCCCCGGCTACATCCACCGCCTGCCGGACGGCCGCCACCGCATCGTCATCCAGCCGCCGATTTTCGTGGAACGAACGAAGGACAAGGCGGCCGACATCCGCAAGACGATGATCGAGGTGAGCCGCGTCCTGGAGCAGAATATCCGCCAATACCCGGAGGAATGGTTCTGGCTGCACGACCGCTGGAAGTCGGTACGCAACGCCGGGCTGGAGGGATGACGGCCGCGGAAAAGGGCCTGGCACGGGGAAAGGAGCCCTTCATGTACGAATGTTATCTCTTTGATTTCGACTATACGCTGGTGGATTCCGGCGAGGGCATCGTCGGCTGCTTTCAGCGGGTGCTGCGGGATCTGGGGCGGCCGGCGGCGAAGCCCGACGACGTCAGGCGCACCATCGGTCTGCCGATGCCGGTGGCCGTGGGGCGCATCCTGGAGACGGAGGACGAAGCGGTGATCGCAGATTTCATCCGCCGCTATCAGCCCTACGCTGATCAGTTCATGACCGCCGGCACGCATTTCTACCCGGAGACGTTGCCGGCGTTGCGGGCTTTGCGGCGGCAGGGGAAGAAAATCGCCATCATCTCCTCCAAGACAAGCCACCGCATCCGGGAGAAGCTGGATCGGGACAACGTGGCGTCGCTGGTGGATTTCGTCATCGGTTGCCGCGAAGTGGCGGCGCTGAAGCCGGACCCCGAGGGAATCCGGCAGGCGCTTTCCCGCCTCGGGCTCTCCTCCAACTCGGCCATCTACGTCGGCGACAGCGAGGTGGACGCCGCCGCCGCCGAGAACGCTGCCGTCGCCTTCGCCGGCGTTACCACCGGCACGACGCCGGCGGAGGTCCTGGCGCGCTATCCCCACGTCCGCATCATGTCCCGTCTGGACGAGCTGCCGGGACTGTGAGAGAACCACCCGGGCGAAACGGGAATAAACGGTCGCGGTGTCCTGGGGGGCAGGTTGAACCGATGGCGCCGTTTCGGATTTTTCGCCGGAAGCGGGAATCCCGCCGGCCTGACGACGACGCGTTCCGGCGGGGATGGGTCTGCCCGCCGCAAAAAGCCGGTGAGAATACCGGACGAGTACCTTCCAGCTCGTGAAGGTGCTCGTTTTTTATTGCCTGATGACGGCATGGGAATGATATCGCTGACGCCGAAGCGTGTGTTTGGAAGCAGAAAAGTATGCGTTATCCAAAAGCGATACACAATTCAATGCCGTTACGCTTTACGGGAAAACGGCCATGGAAAACGTGCAGCGGCATGATTACGCCGGCGCATTGAAGGGCACCGCGTCGGTCACTTTCTCAGGCGAGGGGCGCGGCGCACTTTGTTTCGCGTAAAACTCAAAAAAGGACGGCTTCTTTGCGGGGCCGCTCTTTTGTTTTCGATTCTCTGCCAGGCAGGAGAATTCCGTTTTTTGTCGAATGCTTGCGCAGAGGCGAAACAACCGGCTGGTGAAGGAAGTGGTTCGTATGCGTAAATGCGTGATGTCTCTGTTCCTCGTCTTCTCGCTCCTGCTGGCGGCAGCGCAGCCGGTGGGCGCCGAAAGCGGCTCCCCCACGATTCGCGTCGGCTATTACGAGAACGGCGCCTTTCAGTCGGGCGCCGAGCCGGGCGCGATACGCCGGGGCTCCGCCTACGAATACTACCGCAAGATTTCCGAATATACGGGTTGGCAGTACGAGTACGTGTACGGCGGGTTCACCGACCTGTACCAAATGCTTCTCAACGGGGAAATCGACCTTTTGGCGGGGCTTGCCAAGACGGAGAGCCGCATCGGCGTCATCGGCTACCCGGAGTTTCCCATGGGCAGCGAAACTTACAACATGGTGAAGCACAGCGATGACGACAGGATCACCACGTCGTACGCGACGCTGAACGGGAAACGGATCGGCGCGCTGGACAGCGCCATCGTGCAGGCGCTTCGCAAATTCCTCGACGAGCACCAAATCGACGCCGAGATAGCCGTCTATCCCGACCACCAGAGCCTGCTGGAAGCCTTCCAATGGCACCGGGTCGATACAATGGTGGCGGAAAGCGACGGCAGCGACGGGCAGGAAGACACTACGCTGCTTTACGCGTTTGGCTCTTCGGATTATTATCTCTGCGTGAGCGCCTCCCGGCCGGATCTCCTGGCCGCGCTGTCGAGCGCCCAGGAGCGGATGATGGTGGAGGAGCCGAATTTCATCAATTCCCTCAAGATCAAGTACGACATAGTAAATCCGAAGCTGTCCGACGTGGAAAAAGCCTGGGTCGAGGGGCACAGCGTTCTGCGCGTCGGCTATCTCAATCATTATCTGCCTTACAGCGATACGGACGACACGGGACAGGCCACGGGCTTCGTCCGCATCCTCGTGCCCCAGATCCTGGAAGAGCTGGGAATCTTGCGCCTGGAGGTTACCTATACCGGCTATGACAATTATGACGACATGATCAGCGCGATGAACGCCGGTGCGATAGACGTGGCGTTTCCCGTGGGCGGCGGCCTCTATTTCTCGGAGGAGAGCGGCATCTACCAGTCCTATCCCGTCATCTCGCTCAACGCGGACCTGGTCTTCAGCGAGAAGAATGGCCGCTATATGCTGCAAACCTTCGCGGTGAACCGGAACAACCGCATGCAGTCTTACTTTGTCACGTCGTATTTCCCCAATGCCATGATCTTCTCCTGTTCTTCCACGGCAGAGTGCCTGACTGCGGTGGCGGATGGGACCGTGTCCTGTACGCTGGTCAACGCGCTCCGGGCCAATGATATCCTCAAGAACCGCAAATATCGCGGGCTTTCCCTGAAACCGCTGAATCATCCCGACAACCATTCCTTCGGGGTGAGCGTCGGCAACGAAGCTCTCCTGAAACTCCTGAACCGGGGCGTGAACGTCATCGGCAAGGATCGGCTGGAAGCCCTTTCCAACCGCCATATCAGCGGGCTCTATTCCCCTTCCCTGTATGATACGCTGATGGACAATCTGTGGCTGCTCGGCCTTCTGATCGCGACGCTGTCGCTTCTGGTGGTGGCGTTTTTCGCCCGGGAGTCCTCGCACGCCAAGCGCCGCATGATGGAAAGGGAGAAGGCCAGCCAGGTGCTGGAGGAGACGAACAAGGAGCTGGACAGGCACAAGCAGGCGCTCATCGCGTCCAACGCACAGCTCGCCGTCTCGGCGCAAAAGGAGCAGGCGGCGAACATGGCGAAGTCGCAGTTCCTCTCGAATATGTCCCACGAGATCCGCACGCCGATCAACGCCATCATGGGCATGGACGAAATGATCCTGCGGGAGACGCGGGACGGGGCGATCCGCGAGTACGCCGAGAATATCCGCACCGCCAGCGCCAGCCTTTTGGGGCTGATCAACGACATCCTCGATTTCTCGAAAATCGAGGCGGGCAAGCTGGAGATCATCCCGGTGGAATACGAGCTCAGCTCCGTGCTGAACAACCTCGTGACCATGGTGCGCATGCGGGCGGAGAAGAAGGGTCTGACGCTTTCCGTCGAGGCGTCGCCGGATTTGCCGTCGCTGCTGTTCGGCGACGAGATCCGGCTGAAACAGGTCGTGACGAATATCCTGACGAACGCCGTCAAATACACGGAAAAGGGCGGCGTGACGCTGCGCGTGTCCTTTGAGAAAGCGGACGGGCAGACTATCCGCCTGCGCTTTTCCGTCCAGGACACGGGCATCGGCATCAAGCCCGAGGATCTCGAGAAGCTGTTCAACGCCTTTGAGCGCATCGAGGAAGAGCGGAATCGCACCATCGAGGGCACCGGCCTCGGCATGAACATCACGAAGCGGCTGCTGGACCTGATGGGCAGCCAGCTCGAAGTCGCCAGCGTTTACGGCGAGGGCTCGACCTTTTCCTTTACCGTGGAGCAGCGCGTGGTGGATTGGGCGCCCATCGGCGATTTTGAGCAGGCGTATCGGAGAACGATTGCCCAGCAGCACGCCTACCATGAGTGCTTTACCGCGCCGGAAGCCCGCGTGCTCGTGGTGGACGATACGAAAATGAACCTGACCGTCATGCGGGGGCTGCTGAAGGCGACGAAGGTGCGGCTCGACGAAGCGGAAAACGGTCAGGAATGTCTCACGCTGACGGAAAAGACAAAGTACGACGTGATTTTCCTCGACCACCGGATGCCGGGCATGGACGGCGTGGAAACGCTGGCGGCGCTGCGGGCGCAGCCCGGCGGCAAGAACGGGGAGACGCCCGTGGTCTGCCTGACGGCCAACGCCATTTCCGGCGCGCGGGAGTGGTACATGGAGCAGGGATTCAACGATTACCTGACAAAGCCGATCAGCGGCGAACAGCTGGAGGCGATGCTGCTCAAGCATCTGCCGCCGGAACGTGTGACGCTGGCCGACGCGGGCGACGCCCGGGAGGAGCGCGAGGGCGCGCTTCCCGCGTGGCTGGCGTCCTCTCCCGAAACAGCCAGCGTGATCGACGCCAAGACGGGGCTGCAATATTGCGGATCGGTGGAGAACTATCTGGCGGTGCTGCGCGCGTTCCGGGAATCGGCGGCGGAAAACGCCGAAGACATCCAGCGTCTCTTCGAGGCGGAAGATTGGCAAAACTATACCACCAAAGTCCACGCTCTGAAAAGCTCGGCCCGCATCATCGGCGCCGCGGAGCTCTCCGAGCGCGCGGCCCGGCTGGAAGACGCGGGCAACCGGCTCTACTTGGAGGAAATCGGGAAAGACACGCCGGCGCTCCTCGCGCTCTATCGCGCCGTCGGCAAAGCCCTCGCGCCGCTGGAAGAGCCGAAGCGGGATGATTCCGACCTGCCGGAGATCGACAAGGCGGCGCTCCATGAGGCATACACGGCCATCAAAGAGATGGCGGCGACCTTCGACTACGACAGCATCCAATTCATCCTGGCGGAGCTCGCCGAAAGCCGCGTGCCGAAAGAGGAAGCGGCGCGCTATGCCCGCCTCGTCGAAGCGGCGAAAAAGCCGGACTGGGACGCGCTGAAAGCGATCCTGGAAGAAGTCTGATTCATGCGGGAACAGCGTTTCGATGCACGGGCAAAAACAAGAACGAGGGGGCGGCGTTGGGCCGTCCCCTCGTTCTTGTTTTTGCTCAGTTCGGCGTTTCATGCAGCTGCTCGTATTTCTTTTTCTCGAAGAAGTCATCCAACGCTTTGAGGAGCGCTGCCTGGTCCATCGACTTCAGGAGGTACCCGTCCGGTTTCAGGGCGAGAACCTTCATCACGCTTTCCCGATCACCCTTGCCGGTCAGGAAAATGACGGGGATGGCCTCCACCTTGGTCTCGCTGCGTATCATTTCCAGCACCTGCGGACCGCTTATCACCGGCATCTCGTAGTCGAGGAGGATCAGGTCGGGCTTGTTGTCCGCGATGTACATCAGCGCCTGCGCTCCCGAGGAGAGAATCGTGACCCGGTATTTGCCGGCGAGCCAGGTCTTGACCGTTTTCTGGAAGGTGTTGTCGTCATCGACGAGCAGGATGTTCTTCTTGCGCGCGTTCTCGTCGTTGACCTGCATCAAACGGGCCAGCGTGTCAAGCAATTTCTTGATGTCCAGCGGGCGCTCGAAGCGGGCCGCGATCAGCGCCGGGGAAATCGTCGTTTCCACCGTCGCCATCTCCGCCGGGGTGCCCAGCAGGATCAGGAGTTTTTCCTCTTCCACGCAGAGGTCTTTGAGGTAAACGAGCAAATCGGAAGCGTCAAATACATAGTCGCCGAGATAGAGCAGGAAAATGTCGGACTCCTTCCGGCCGCCGTTCACCGCCGCGACCGTCGCGTCCACGGGCATAACCGAATACCCGGCCTCTTCCAGATTCTTCACGATGGCGTTGACCATGAAGGACGCGCCGTTTCTGATCATTATCACTTTCTTTTCCACGTCCGGCTTCCTCCTGCTTTTCCAGATACATCATACTGCTTCACTATTATATACGGTGACGGCGGGATGCGCAAGAGACGCGATGGGGGAATCTCATCCCAGATTGTGCCGGAACAGCCAGCCCGCCAGCGGGAAGGTCACGGCGGCCACGGCCAGCATCGGCACGAAGTTCCCGGCGATGGCGGACAGGCCGCAGCCTTCGAGATAGACGCGCCACACCGAGTCCAGCGCGAAGCGCAGGGGGTCGGCGTAGGTCAGGATCTGCAGCGCCTCGGGCATATTCGCTACCGGGGTGGCGATGCCGGACAGGAGGATCATGGGCATCAGCAGCAGGAAGCAATAGACCATGACCTGCTGCATGGTGGAAGAGATGGCGGAGATGGACAGCCCGATGCCGGTGCAGCTCAGCGTGAAGACGAAGAGCACCGTCCAGAGGGTCAGCGGATTGCCGGCCATGGGAATCTGAAACCAGAAGCGGCAGATCAAAAGCACCAGCGTGGACTGGATCATGCCCATCAGGACCGGCACGGCCGCCTTGCCGATCAGGATGATCGCCGGCGACATCGGCGTCACCAGAAGCTGGTCGAAGGTGCCCTGCTCCCGCTCCCGGGCGACGGAAAGGCCGCTGAGGATCAGCACCTGGTTGAAGGCCAGCATGGCGATCAAAGACGGCAGGAACGTCCAGCGGGTGATCAGGTTCGGATTGTACCAGGCGATGTTTTCCAGGGTCACGGCGTTGGCCTTCGGGTTCCGTTCCGCGTTGAAGGCGGCGGCGATGTGCTCGACGTAGCTGCTGGCGGCGGTGGCCGTCATGGTGTTGCGCCCGTCGGTGATGACCTGGATGGGCGAGGCTTCGCCCCGGTTCAGTTTGGTTTCGAAGTCCGGGGGAATGGAGATGGCCAGCATGGCCTCGCCGCTGTCGATGGCTTCCGCGATCTCGTTGGAATTGGCCAGCGTCCGCACGCGCCGGAAGGCCGGGGAGCCGTCGATATCCGTCTCGAAATCCGAGGCCGCCGAGCTGTGGCTCCTGTCCAGCACGACGTAAGGGGCGAGGTCCAGATCGTAGGTCGCCGTGTAGCCGAAAAGCATGGTCTGCACCAGGACCGGCACGATCAGGATGAAGCGCGTCCGGGGGTCGCTGAGGGTCGCCAAAAGCTCCTTGCGCACCATCCAGCGCACTTTCTGCAGAAACGCCTGCCAGGGGTCCAATCACTCCACCTTCTTTCGCGTGGCGAGGAACGCCAGCCCGAGCAGCAGTACGGCGTAGACGGCGAGAATCGCGCAGTTCTTGCCGATCAGCGGCCAGTTGTTGCCCGCGAGGAACAGGGATTTCAAGAGCTCCAGATAATAGGTGGAGGGCAGGGCGTGGCCCACTGCCGCCACCCAGGCGGGGACGCTGCGGAGGTCGAAGAGGAAGCCCGAGAGCATCATGGCGGGCAGCAGGCTCATGACGAGGGAGACCTGACTGGCCAGAAACTGGCTTTTCGTGGCGGCGGAAATCAGGAGCCCCAGCCCCAGCGCCACGAAGAGATACAGCACCGACGAGACGACCAGCATGAGCAGGGAACCGTGCAGCGGCACGCCGTAAATGTAGTGGGAGGCCAGGAGGCAGAGGAAGAAACCCAGCATGGCGATGCAGAAGTAGGGAATCATTTTCGCCAGCAGCAGCTCCTCTTTCCGCACCGGCGTCACGAAAATGGATTCCAGCGTGCCCCTCTCCCATTCCCGGGCCATGACGAGGGAGGTCAGGAAGACGCCGACGATCGTCGTGATCAGCATCATCAGGCCCGGTACGAAGTACCAGGTGCTGGAGTGGGCGTCATTGAACCACATGCGGCTCTCCACCGTCACCATGCCCCGGGGGGCGTAGCCCGCGACGCGGGACGCGTTGAAGGCAGCGACGCCGGCCTCTACGTAGCCGGTGATGGAGGTGGCCGTGGTGGGATCGGCGCCGTAGGAGATGAGCTGGAGCTTCGCCTCCCGCCGCGCCAGCTTCGCCGTGAAGTCAACCGGCACGACGAGGATGGCGTTCACTTCCCGTGCGTCCATCAGGCGGACGGCCTCCCGGCGGGAGGTCACGTAGCGGGGGGAGAAATACGCCGAGCCGGACAGGAAGCTCACCGCGTCCTGGGCGGTGGGAGAAGCGTCCTCGAGCACGACGGCAACGGGCGCGTTCTTCACGTCGAGGGAGATGCCGGAGCCGATCAGCACGATCAGGATGATCGGCAGCACCGTCCCGATCAGCAGGCTGCTGTTGTCCCGCCACAGCTGTACGAATTCCTTGCGGCACAGCGCCCAGAGCCGCCGGAAAAATCCGCTTCCGTTCATCCGGCCGTGCCTCCTTTCTCCCGCGCTTTTTCCACGATGCGGATGAAGACTTCGTTCATCGTCGCGCTCTCATCGCCGTTCTGCGCCCGGAGGTCGGCGGGCGTTCCGAGGGCGCGGAGCTTTCCCTGGTCCTGGATCATGATGCGGTCGCAATACTCCGCTTCTTCCATGAAATGCGTCGTCACGATGATGGTGGTCCCCTTCGCCGCCAGGTCCGTAATCTGCCGCCAGAAGTCGCGCCGCGCCAGGGGGTCGATGCCGCTGGTGGGCTCGTCGAGGAACAGGATGCGTGGTTGATGGAGCAGGGCCGCCGCCATGGAAAGGCGCTGCTTGTAGCCGCCGGGCAGGGACTCCGCCGGCGCGTGGCGGTAAGTCTCCAGATGGAATTCCCGGAGAATCTCCGCCAGCCGCTGTTTGATCCTCTCCCGGGAAAGGCCGTAGGCGCCGCCGAAAAAGGACAGGTTCTGCTCCACGGTGAGATTCCCGTACAGGGAAAACTTCTGGGCCACGTAGCCGATGTTGGCCCGGGCCTCGGTACGGGCGTCGCGCAGGTTCACGCCGGCGACGCTGAGATGGCCGCTGGTCAGCGGCAGGAGGCCGCAGAGCATCCGGAACGTCGTCGTCTTGCCGGCGCCGTTCGGCCCCAGGAGGCCGAAGACTTCTCCGCGGCGCACCTCAAAGGAGGTCTTGTCCACGGCGGTGAAGTCTCCGAATTTCCGCACCAGCTCCCTGACCTCGATGTCGATGTCGTCTCCCGGCGCGTGATTCGCATCGAGGGAAAGGGGCGCGAAAGCAAGAGCCTCCGTTTGGCCGGCGGCGTTTTTTTCCTCGTCCGCGCGGAGCAGGCACATGAAGCCGTCCTCCAGCCGCTCGTCCGCGGCTTCGAAGGGCAGGGGCAGACGGGCGCGCATCGCCTCCTCCGTCGCGCTTTCCCGCCGGATGAAATGAACGGCGCCGCGCTCCGGCACCGCGTCCACGATATTCTCCCGGTCGTCCAGCAACATGCCCTGCAGGACGCGCATCGGCACGCCCGGAGGCGGCGCCATGCGGTAGCAGCGTCCCCGGGCCAGCCCGCGCAGCTCCTCGGGGGAGCCGGAGGCCAGCAGACGGCCGTGGTTCATCACATAGACGCGCCGGCAGAGCTCGGCTTCGTCCATGTAGGCGGTGCTGACGAAAATTGAGAGCTGTTCCTCCTTTGACAGCCGCTGCAGGATGTCCCAAAGCTCCCGCCGGGACAGCGGGTCGACGCCCACCGTCGGCTCGTCCAGCAGCAACAGGTCGGGGGAACGCACCAGCGTGCAGGCCAGCCCCAGTTTCTGCTTCATGCCGCCGGACAGCTTGCCCGCCAGGCGCCCGGTGAAGTTCGCCAGGCCCGTCATGTCGAGCAGATGGGGAAACCGGGTCGCCCGTGTCTCCTGTGGGACGCCGTGCAGATTGGCGTAGAGCGTCATGTTCTCGGCGATGGTCAGGTCCTCGTAGAGGCCGAATTTCTGCGGCATATAGCTGAGCCGGTTCTGGATCTCCTGCTCGTGGCCCTGCACGTCCATGCCGAGGACACGCAGCGTGCCCGCGGTCGGCGTCAGGAGGCCCGCGATCAGCCGCATCAACGTCGTCTTGCCGGCGCCGTCGGGGCCGATGACGGCGGTCAAGCAGCCCGTCTGCAGCGACAGTTCGATGCCGCCCAGAGCCGTGACGGGCGGCGCCCCCTTGGGCGTGAACCGCTTGACGAGTTCCTTCGCCTCGACGATATTCCCGTCCCGCATATCAAAGGGCCACCCGGACGGTGGCGGGCATCCCGAGCCGCAGGCGGTTGTCCGTATCGGTGACGTAAACGCGGATCTCATAGAGAAGCGACGTCCGCAGATCGTCGGTCTGCACCGTTTTCGGCGTGAACTCCGCCGTGCCGGAGATGTAGCCCACCTGTCCCTCAATGGGTTCCTTCGGGAAACTGTCGATGATGACCTGGGCCTTCTGCCCCTCATGCACCTTGCCGAGATCCGTCTCCCGGACGTAGGCCCGCACCCATTTCTGGCCGTTCAGCGACAGCTTGAACACGGCGAGCTGCGGCGACGCCATGTCGCCAACCTCCAGCAAACGGGAGCGAATCACGCCGTCCGACGGCGCGATGAGTTCCGTCTCCGACATCAGGTATTCCTGACGCGCCAGCTCCTGACGCAACGATTCCAGCTTGGCCTCCGCCTGGGCGATTTCCTCGACCCGCGGTCCGGTCACCGCTTCTTCGTACGCTTGCTCGGCGGCCGCCGTCTGCGCCGCCGCCTCCGCCGCCTGGGAGATAGCCCGTTCGAGTTCCTGACGGCTTACGCCTTCCGATTCGTCATAGACCTGCTGCCGGCGGCGCATGACGCTCTCGGCGAACTCGGAGTTGGCCCGGGCCGCGTTGAGCGTCTCTTCCGCCCGGCGGATTTCCTCGGGGCGCGTGCCGTTATGGAGCAGATCGACCAGGCTCTGCTGGGCCGCCACGTCCGCCCGCGTCCTTGCCAGTGTCAGGGCCAGCTCCTTCGTCTCCAGCCGCGCCAGCACCTGGCCTTTCTTCACCGAGTCCCCTTCGGCCACCAGCAGCGCGCCCACGCGGTCGCTGCCCCGGAAGGCCAGCGAAACCTCCCGTACGTCCACGTTGCCCGACAGCTTCAGCTCATGGGCCGACAGCTTTTCGCTCTCGGCGCTCTGATAGAAAAACCAGCCGCCGGCGAGAAGGACCAGGACGGCAATCGCGATTAAAATATTCCGGGGTTTTCCCATACTTCAAACTCCCTTTCCTGTCGATGTGGAAAACAGTATATAATCTATTATATATAATTTGGGGCGGGATTTCAATTGTGCCCGGCAAAAAGCCGGACACCATTTCCCCGTCAAAGGAAACCTGAGCGGGGACCCGGCCGGATAATCGCAAACGGGCATAGAAAAAAGGCTGGCGTGATTTCACGCCAGCCTTTGGCTGCTTCTTGTGGTCGGGATGACAGGGTTCGAACCTGCGGCCTCATCGTCCCGAACGATGCGCGCTACCAAACTGCGCCACATCCCGACGACACAGAAATTATAATACAAGACTTTGAAAAAAGCAAGGGGTTTCGCCAAATAATTTCCCGGGATAGACGGGGCGCGCCTGTTGGCGACGTCTTCCGCGGAGCGGGCGGCGGGCCTTCCGGCTCCGGCCGGAACGCGCCGTCAATGGCGGCGGTGGGCCAGCAGGCGGATGACCTTGGCGCCGGTGTTGTGGATGCGGCGAAGCGGCGCCAGATGCGTCTTGACCTGGGGCTTCATGTCCTGACCGCCCTTGAAATCGCCGCGCTTCAGATAGGTGGTGCGGAATTTCTCGGGGCGGAAATGGTCGCGCAGGCTCTGCAGGATCTTTTCCGGGGCCGCGCCTTCGGCGCAGAGGAAGATGTCCACGGCGACGTAGCGGAGCTGACGGTAGAGGTGGATGACGAAATGGCCCTCCTCCATGAGCAGCAGGAAAGCGGCGTGGTCTTCGCTGACAGTCTGCATATCGGCGGCGCAGAGATGGAAGCCGGCGTTTCCCATGAGGCGGGACAGGAGTTCCTGGAGCGCCGGTTCGTCCGCCAGGGCGCTGGCCTTGCAGGCGTACATGTCGGCGGACATGTGACGGGCAACGATCGTGTTCATGGGTATCTCCTTTGGCAAAAGCGGTTGTATGGTTCCCTTCTATTATAGGGGAGACAACGCGCCGCTGTCAATACGCGCCGGGCTTAGCGGCGGCGGCGCTTCTTCGGCGGGGCCCCGGAAGCGGACGGCGCCAGCGGTTCCTCTGACGCCGGGCAGGGCGTCTCCCCGACCCGCCGCGCCCGGAAAGCCAGCCAGATCCAGACGGCGAGGGCGGCGGCGAAGGCGGCCACGCTGGTCATCTGCGCCGATTTGAACAAGCCGAAGACGAGGCCGGTATAGTCGCCGCGCAGGTTCTCGGGCGCGAAGCGCGCCGCGGAGTAGAGCATGACGTAGAGGGCGAAGGCC
>JAEEGN010000298.1 GCA_016280345.1 Selenomonadaceae bacterium
GTGCCGGAGCCGGTTCCTCCTCCGCCATGCTGCTGTTCATCAGGCTATCTACCATATCCGTCGCAATCTGGATTGGCAGAATCTGCATGATCTCGCTGTCGATGAGACCCTCAACTTCCATGCGGAAGGAGATCTTCACCACCGGCTCGTCGTTGGAGACAATCTCCGTCACCTTCGACTCTGAGCCCAGATCGATGAGATTCACCTTTGGCGGCGAGATATCGATCTTCTTGTTGAACATCGTCGACAGCGATGTCGAGACCGCGCCCATCATCTGGTTCATGGCCTCGCCCACGGCACTCATATGGATCTCGTTGAGATCCTCCGGCGGATTCGTGCCGTCACCGCCCATCATCAGATCGGCGATGATACAGGCGTCCTGCGCTTGGATGGCCAACACGTTATTGCCGTTTATGCCGACCGTATAACCGACCTCGACGATCAAATACGGCATCGGGTAGCTATCCCGGATGAAATCCATCGTCGCCACCGAGACCGTCGGCGTCGTGATTGAGACTTTATGCCCCAGGAGAACCGACAACGTCGTTGCCGCGCTGCCCATTGAGATATTACCAATCTCACCCAGCGCGTCCTTCTGCATATCGGAGAGCGGGTCCTCGACCGACAGCGCTGCCGGGCCTGACGCTTCCTCCGCCGGTGGGGCGTCGCCCTCCGCAGGCGCGCCATCCGCCGGCGGGGTGATGCCGCCGCCGTTCAACAACGCATCGATTTCCTCCTGAGAAATCATATCGTCACTCATCTGATTCGTCATCTCCCTCCGGAGCTATCCGCGTTATCTGAACGGCAGCCCGTTTTCCGAACGTACCCGGCCGGCAGAAGAATTTCCGCTTCTTGCCTACAATGCAGGGCAGTTCATCCTTTACCTTGGTGTCAAGCTGCAGGACATCCCCGAAGCCAAGCGTCAGGAATTCCCGGATGGATATATCGATCTTCCCCAGCTCGATGATCAGCGGCACCTTGGTCTTCGCGATCTTCTGCTGGATGATCTCCACCTGCTCCGGCTTGCTCTCCTTGGCAACTGAAGCCGCGACCCAGAACGTCGTCGTCAGCTTCGACATGATAGGCTCCAGGACCAGGTAAGGGATACAAATATTCATGAAGCCTTCGACATCGCCGATCATAATCTTCAGCGTGATGATGACCACCATATCGCTCGGCGGCACGATCTGCACGAACGCCGGATTCGACTCCATCGCCTCCAGGCGCGGCTTCATCTTCACCACATTATCCCATGCTTCACGTAAATTATCAATAGCCTTGGCAAAGGTTCGCCGCATGACCGCTTCCTCGATCTCGGTCAGACCCCGGGGCTTGATCGTATTCGCTCCCGTCCCGCCGAAAACGCGGTCGATGATGGAAAACGCGATGCTCGTATTGAGCTCCATGATGATATTGCCCTTGAGCGGCGGCGCTGCCAGAACTCCTATGACGCTCGGATCCGCCAGGGACTGTATGAATTCCTGATATGTCAGCTGCTCCACGGAGGCAACCTCGATATCGACCAGGCTGCGAAGATTGGTGGACAGATAGGTATTCAGCATGCGCCCGAAATTCTCGTGCAGCATCTGCAACGTCCGTATCTGGTCCTTGGAGAACTTATCCGGCCGCTTGAAATCATACGTCTTGACCTTTTTCTGGTCTTCTTCCGTCTTGATTTCTTCCGCCGATACCGAGCCATCCGACAAAGCCGACAGCAGCTTGTCTATCTCAGACTGGGAAAGTACGTCATCTGCCAATCTTCACCCGCCTCCTTCCTACGAGATGGAATGCGCCCGTCATTGCAGGACGAAGCTTGTGATATACACATTATAGACCGAGCCCTCGCTCAGCTCACGGTTGACCTCAACCTTGATCTTCTCTTTCAGCTGCTCCTGCTTGTTGGCGTCGTAGCCGTCCAGAGGCTCCGACCGCAGGATCTGGAGCACCGTATCCAGCATCTTCGTCTCGGCAATCGGGTCAAGCTTGCCCTCCTTGTTGATATTCGCCTTCTTGGCGGGATTCATCTCCAACACCAGGCCGATCTTCAGGAAATGGTTCGCCTTCACGCCGCCCACATTCACCAGGAGACCCTCCTTCGGATCTCCGAGCTTCACGAAAACACCAGGATCATGGTAACGCGGCCCACTGTTGTCCTCTGCCGCCGAGCTCTTCATCAGCTTCGTGGCCACGAAATACGAGATGCCGCCCGCCAGGATCAGGGCCACCAGCACACCAACCGCGATGAAAACGATGATAGGCGGTTTCTTCTTCTTCGGCGCCTCTTCGCCTTCTGCCGCCTCGCCCTCTACCGGCTCTTTTTCCTCTGCCTCGGGCTTCTTCTCGTCAGCCATTCCAATCACACTCCCATACAAAGTCATGTATTCAAACGAAACAAACGCTTCGTATCATATTCCACAGTCAGTATTTATGGAGAGCCCGGCGATACGCCATGACACGGCGTACAACCTCGTCCATCGGCTCGTCCACGATCAGTTTTTTGCCGCTTACCAGTGTAATCACCGTATCCGGCGTTTCTTCTATCGTTTCAATAATTTCCGCGTTCAGGATGAACACGCCTTTCTTGTTGACTTCAGAGTTGAACTTCGTCAGCTTGATCATTAGGCCACGCTCCATTCATGAAGCCAGCCGCCGGGGAGGGCCCGCGCCCTCCCCGTCAGCCGGGAATCTCTTACCGCTTCAGGTTAATCAGCGTCTCCAGCATCTCATCAGAGGTCGTGATGATCTTCGAGTTGGACTGGAATCCGCGCTGGGTGATGATCATGTCGGTGAATTCGTTGGCCACATCGACGTTCGACATCTCGAGGGCCGACGGCGTGATGGTCACGCCAAAATCCGTAGCCGTCTTGACGTTCGGCTCGCCGGAGTTGTTGGACGTCTGATAGAGGCTGTCCCCGATCTTGTTGAGTCCGGCGGCGTTGTTGAACTGGGCCACTGCCACCTGAGCCTCAATCTGGCGGACACCGTTCGTATAGGTGCCGGTGATGGTGCCGGAGTTGTCGATGGAAACACTCTCCAGGGTGCCGGCGGTATTGCCGTCCGGCGTTCCCATGATGGTATTCATGCCCGAATATTGGGTCAGTGAGCCTGCTGTTCCCGTAATATTAACTGTAATATCATCAAATTCCCCCGCAGTGGCAGGTTGCACAGTAAAGTCGCCTTCAATGCTTTTCAATGCCCCATTCGTCTCAAACTCCAGTTTGATTGCCGTTCCAACCGTAGGAGTATTTATAGTCGGATCTGTCGAAGTGACAGCGCCGCTCCACAAATTCGGCGTCGTAGCGTCTTTCGTCAATGTCAAAGTAACGTCATGGGTGCCACCCAGGCTGTCCACTAAGGTCACAGTCATCGTCGCGCCCGTTGCCCCTGCCGCCGTATCGGCGTCAATATTCTTGCTCAGGTCAATCTCTGTTGTAGCGGCAGAATCCATTGGTTTACCCGCCGGAATGACAATGTTGCCCGGTTCTTTCGTTGGATCGATTTTCGCCTTTGGGCCCGTCCCGTCTGCCATCCAGCCCTGCACAAAGTAGCCATTGCCCGGAATGACGTAGTTACCGGCCGCGTCAAATTCGAAGGCGCCGTTGCGGGTATAATAATTCTGGGTGCCGTTGTTGACGACAAAAAGGCCGTTGCCGGACATGCAGAGATCGGTGTTCTTGCCGGTGGACTGCACGCTGCCGTTGGTGAACAACATATCAATGCTGGAAACGCTGGAGCCGAGACCGATCTGCTTGGCGTTGGTACCGCCGCGATTATCCTGCGGGGCGGAGGCGCCGGTCAGCGTCTGGCTCAGCATATCCACGAATGTGGTCCGGCTCGATTTGAAGCCGGTGGTATTGACGTTCGAGATGTTATTACCGATCACGTCCATACGGGTCTGATGGTTTTTCAGGCCAGAGACACCGGAAAATAACGAACGCATCATGATGAATCATACTCCCTTCTGTCTGGTGCAGTGGGCCGCTTCAGTCTTTCCGCGGCCCCTTAGCCTCCTGAAAAGGTCCAGCCTAAAGAATAGCTGCACTGTCGATGTTGGTGAAGATGTTTTCCTTCGCGCTTGGTCCGTCCATGGCGGTGATGACCGTCTTGTTGGCAACGCTGACGATGAGCGCGACGTCGTTCATATAGATCAGCGACTCCTTCGCGCCCTTCTGCGCCATGCGTTCGACGGTATCATCCAGCTTCGTGAGGTCCTGCTGGCTGAAATCGATCCGCCGGTCCTGCATTCGCTGCAAAGCGTGCTGGGAAAAGCTGACCTGATTTTCCTCACCGGCGAGGATATCAGCGAAGGATGGTTTTTTCTCCGCCGGCGCGTCCGCCGGACGCCCCGGAGCCGAACCGCCTGCCGGCAATATAGGCTGAGGGGACCAGTAGATTCTTGGATCAGCCATATTCCTCGCGGCCTCCTGATTAAGATTTCCCTGCTAACTGACCGACCCGGGTGATATCGCCCACCGATACCTGCATGGCCTGACCGTTGACGTCGGCGATGATGGTTGGGCTGCCGTCGGTGATACTGACGCCGGTGACGACGCCCTGATAGCTGTTGGTCGAAGTCGTGGCGTTCCCGTTGGCGTCGACGATGGCCCTGCCCTGGGCATCGGTATTGACGGTGGTACTCGTCCACTGGATTTCCTTGCCGATCATGGAACTGAGCTGACCCACGAGAACGGAAGTGTCGATGTTCGAGACCAGCTTGGCAACGTCAGCCACCGAGCTGTAAACATTCGTCATCTGCTCCAGCGACGAGAACTGGGCTAGCTGCGCCACATATTCGGAATTGTCCTGCGGGTCCAGCGGGTCCTGATACTGCATCTGGGTGACCAGAAGCTGCAGGAACGCATCCTTGTCCAGGGATTTGTTGGTCCCGGTGGTCGAAATCTGGTTCGCAGCGTACTCCGCGGCGTTGTAAGTCGTACCGTTGACCTTGATGGTGTTGAGACTGGTACTGTCTGCCATACGTATTCCTCCTTTTCGTTGAGATGAAGTGGTTTTCCTCCCGGAACAGGTCGAAAAGAGCTTCGCGCCGTCCCGGGCAATCAGACGCGGTAATCGACGCCGGCATCGGCGCCCACGGACGGCTGCCCTGTCTCGGACGCGGCCGCCGGCGCAGCAACGGTAGCGGAAAGGCCCTCTGCGTCGTCCGCGAATGCCTGACGAGCGAGCTGCTGACTCCGCGCCGACGATTGCTGCGACTGCTGATAGCCCTGCTGACCGGCCTGGCTCTGAGAGAAGAAATCCTCCGAAAGGCCGGACTGGACATCGACGTTATCAACCTTGACCCCCTGTTCCTGGAGCTGCTGCTTGAGCTGCACCATCGAGCTTTCGAGAATGGCGCGGACCTGCGCGTTGTCGCTGCGGAAGCTGGCGTTGATGATGCCCTCCGCCGTGATGGCGACGCGGAGCGTAATCTCGCCGAGATGCTCCGGCCGCAGGCGAATGACCATCTCCGTGCTTTCGCCCGAGCGAATCAGGCGGGCCTGGTCGACGATCTGCCGCACGACCTCGTAAGTATCGCGTACCGGCGCGGCGCTTTCGGGAGCAGCGGTCTCTGCCGTTGCAACGGCATTCGCCATTCCGGTCGCCGGGGCAAAGGCATTTGCCACCGTCATCGACGGCGATTGCTGCTGTCCGGCACCGGGCACGGCCTCCTCCGCCAGGGACGGCGTAAAAGCGGCTCCCGGCAAAGTCTCGCCATCAGCGGTGGTTTGGGCCGTGGTCTCCGCGAGAGCTGCCTGCTCCTGATTCTGCTGACGCAGCATATCACCGAGATTCTGCCGGTTGGAATCATCCCGCGGCATGGAAACGGCTTCCTCCACCATGACCGGAATGCCCTGCCAAATGCTTTTGCCCGAATCGTTCGCCATAACGTTGTCCGCAGCAGAGCGTACCTCCGCCCGCGAAGACGAGCTCACAACCTGAGCCGCGTTAGCGAGATTCACGGCATTCTCCGCTCCGGCGCGCACGGCCTCCGGCTGAACGGGCATATTACCCGCCACGTTTTCCGGCAACCCCGATTCCGGCGTCACGCTTTCGCTGGCAACGGGCATCGCCGCCTCCAGTCCGGCGTTGACGTTCGCGGCTGCGACATCCGTCAGTTCCGGCGTCACCATCGCGGATTCAGCAATCCGGCCAAGTTGTCCCGGCGTGATTGCCGCTTCGTCTGCCACCGCCATCGCCTGAGGCACGTTTACCGCCGCTTCAGCGGACATGGCCTTCGGCTGGGTAGCCAGATTGACACTGGCCGTATTGCCGGAAAGCATATCCATGAGTTGCTGGTTCTGGGCAGCCTGCGCCGTCTTTCCCGCGTCCTGGGGCAGGAGCGAATCAAGCGCCACGAGGGGCTCGGCCGCTTGCGACGCAGCGTTTTGCGCCACCGCATCCGACAAAGCGCTCTCCGATGCCTGGGGCAGGGAATCCGTCATCGCGGTTACCGAAGACGCCGCCTCAACGGAGACCGCCTCCGTTTCCGCGAAAGTCTCTGCTGCCGGCACCGCATCCGTCTGAACAGCCATCGCCATCAGCATCGCATTAAGCGTCGTCGCTGCTGGCTCTGTATCTGTTGCCTTCACTTCGGCTTCGGCGTCCGCATCCGCAGATGCTTTTACCTCGCTTTGGCCGGACTTCTCCTGCTTCACCAATCCGACGGTTTCAGCCGAAGCCTCCTCCGCCATCTCCCGCATCGCGTCTTTGGCGCTGGCCGCCGTATCCTTCGCGGACATTCCGGCATCCTTTTCCGTCTTTGCATCCTTGCCCGGCTGGCTTACGCTGGCGCGCTTGTCCGGTTCAGAATCCGCCCCCGGCCTGGCCGCAGCGGTGGTTTCCCGACCCGCCTGGACGGTCTGTCGGGTGGCTGTCCCTTGTGAGGAACGACTGTCCCGCGCTTCGGTCAAGGCGCTGTCAAAGGTGTCCTGCTGCCTGGCACTGCTGCCCGGCGTCATCTTGTTGATGGCGGCCCGCAGCTTGCTGCCGGCTCCGGCCGGCTTCGCCGCCGCCTGGGTACCGGCCTGCATCGTGATCTGGTTCGTTTTCATCTTGTTTCACCTCCTTTCAAGGAAAAGCTATAACTCCGAATCCTCCGTCTCGGCTGGCCTAAGGGAAGCTCCCTCGCCCGGCGACGTGATGGCGGGCCTTTCACCCGTGTACATCGCCCGTGTGAGCCGCGCCGATTTATCAGGATCAAACTCGGCCATGATCTTCGCCGTGGTTGCAACGTCCATGCGCTGCAAGATGGCGATGGTGATATCGTCATTGAGCCCATCCATGATATCAGCCGCATCCTTCGGCTTCATTTCGCTATAGACTCGCGCCAGATGAGTGACCCGCTTTTTCTCCGCGGCTTGCTCCGCCTTGCGCTTCTTCTCGATTTCAGCCTCGGTGAGAGCCGGCTTCTTCGGCTCCTCCTCGGTCTTTTTCTGCTCCTCCGCCTTTTTGGCAGTATCCGCTTCCTGCTTCGCCTTCTCCTTGTCTTTATCTTTCTCCTGCTCTTTTTCTTTATCCTTCTCTTTATCCGCGCCGGCAATCTCCCCCTCCGGGGGCGGTTCTTCGGGCGGCGCGGCAGGCTTTATCTCCGGGGGCTTCACAAAGTATTCGCCAAAAACCGGCAGGTTGTAAAGCCGCATTTTTTCGTTCACTTCATGGACATCGAACAGCCGCAGGTAAATACCGAAAAAGAAGCCGAATACGACCAGGCTCGCCAGGAGGACAAGGGCCGCAAGGATTTTCAAGAGCATGCCCTTCCTGGATCCGCTTTCGCTGTCTTCCGTCATTTCCGGCGAAGCTGCCTCTGTCTGCTCGTCTGCCATAGTTTCACCCGTTTCCGGAAAGAATTACTACCGATAGAGGTCCAATACGGAGTCTACATACGTCTGCGTCTCGCTGAAGGGAGGAACGCCGCCGTAATCACGGACGGCCTGGGGGCCGGCGTTATAGGCGGCCACAGCCTTGCGGATATCGCCGTGGAACGTGTCAAGGAGCTGGCGCAGATACTTGGCCCCGCCTTCGATGTTCTGGGCGGCATCGTAAGGATTGACACCCAGAGAATCGGCGGTCTCCGGCATAAGCTGCATGACGCCGACTGCGCCAACGCTGGAGATGGCATCCTGATTGAATCCCGACTCCACCTCGGCCACCGCCTGAACGAGCTTGGGATCCACGTTGTACTTCCAGGCCGCTTCCTTGATTGTTCCCAGAAAGGCACTGTCCGGCGGCTCATAAGCACCCGGCGGCGATGCCGAATAAGGGGCAGCCGGCGCGGACGCCAGCGAATTGGCCGGAAAATCCGGCGTTGGCGGTTTAGCGGCGGGCGTCTTGCCGCTGAAAAAGCGGGGCGCCATCGAAGCAGCGGCGGGCAGGGCCGGCGCTTTCGAAGCTTCAGCCTTCACCGGCGTTTCCCGGGCAGGATTCTGCTTCTTCATCTCAGCTTCCATCATCTGCTGAAAGCTTGCGCCGCCGGACACCCTCGGCCGCTTGATGCCAATCTGATATTCGATATCCGCGATGCGCTGCACCACGGCGTTAATGGAACCCATATCAATCA